>JAFGFP010000047.1 GCA_016931015.1 Dehalococcoidales bacterium | reverse complement strand
CCCGCCGCCCCCGCCGCCGCCCCCGCCGCCGTCGCTACCACCGCTGCCGCCGTCGCCCCCGGCCACGCTCAGGGTGCTGTCGTCGATGAAGATGTTTTTCCCCTTTATCAGAATGGTGCCGCCGCTACCCCCGCCGCCCCCGCCGCAGCCGGTGTCCGTGCCGTCGGCGCCGGCTGCGCCGTTGGCGGTGATGCTGCCGTAGATTATCAGGCTGGGGTCGGCTACCAGGTCCATGGTTTCCAGAACCACGCAGCCGCCGCCAGCGCCGCCATCCCCGCCGGGAGCGGTACCGTTACCGGCGCCGCCGGCTCCCCCCGAGCCCAGATAGAAAGAGTCGTTACCACCCCGGCAGTGTACGCCGTAGCTATCGCCGGCGGTGGTCCGGTCGCTGGTGGTGCCCCCGGCTCCGTAGCCGCCGTAGCCGCCGCTACCGCCGTGTCCGGCACCCGCCCCGCCCCCGCCGGTGTTGTAGCTCTCCAGATAGACACCGCCCAGACCGGCCCCCAGCCCGAAGCCGTCGTCGCCGGTCTCCGCGCCACCGATGCCGCCCTGATAGCCCTTACCGTCGGCATTTATGCTTGATGAGCTATCTATTTCGATGTAGTTAGCGTGTATCCACAGTATTTCCCCCGGGGGCACGTTCAGGGTGGCCCCGTTTATCAGTTTGAACTGGTTAAAGAAGTGCTCGCCGCCCAGGGTGTCGCTATCGTTATCCAGGATGTAATCGGTGCTCACCGTGCCTCCGGTGGCCAGCACGACGTCTCCGGGGCTGGCCGAGGTATCCACCTGCGTCCCGGCCCCCCCGCCGAAGTGGCTCTCGGTGGTTTGCGACCACCACTCCCCGCTTTCCCCGCCGGAGACGCTGACCTCGGTCTCGCTGTCGCTGGGGACGTAAAAGTTATTGCCGTCGAAGCCCTTGCTGGCGTAGAGGGGGTAGTCCCCGCTGGTCTCCAGAAAGACGGTTACCTCGCCGTTACTATCGGTGGTAAAGGTCTCCCCGCCGATGGTAACGGTGGCCCCGGGCAGCGCCTGCCAGCTACCGAAGCCGTCCCAGCCCGAGGTAAGGTAGTACTCGGCGGTGATGGTGAACTCCTCTCCCTTACCCACGCTGTCGTCGTCCGGGCTTATTCTTATCGGGCAGCAGCCGGAGCTACTACCCCAGTAGAACAAAACCTGGTCGTGGGGTGGAGAGAGTGGCATGGTATCGTAGCCCAAAAGAAACATATCCGAGGCCAGGTTGGGAGTGTAGGCGTGGCTGTCGTTCCACACCCGGTAGTTCCAGCCCGCGGCGCCGCTGCCGCTGAGCCCGTTGATGGCGGTTATGAAGAAGCCCATGCCGGGGAACCAGCCGTCGGAAATCTGGAATCCGGGGCCGCCTTGGGCTTCTGCCTGAGCCAATGCCGCCAGGACGCTGGTGGCGCCCCGGCTCTGGTCGGCGGGGCCTCTGTCCCAGGTAACGCCGTCGCTGGTACGCTCCACGATGTAGCGGTCGTCACCGTTAACGTAGAGGTGATATTCCGTGCCGTCGAGGCAGGTCAGGTAGAAATCATCGGGCACGGTTACGTTACCGGCCCATACCTCTTGGTAATCTCCGGTTTCGGAGAAGGTGGCTTCGTCGGCGGGTCCCATGATTCTGACGTAGGTGGAGTAGCTCGCCGCCGCCGGGGCCGCCGGTAGCGCCGGCGTAGCCACGGCTATAGCTGCTACCAGGGCCATAATGAGATAGCCCAGCTTACTTTTCATGTTGGTTATCTGATGGCGTGTGTCTCTCAATACATCCCTGCTCGTTACTGCTTTGGAGTCTGGTATCGTTTACGGCGCCAGCGCCGTCCAGAAGGTGAGGATACCGTCTCCCAGTATCTCGCCGCTGTACCCCGCCGGGACCTCCAGGCTGACCTCGACCGTCCGGGAGCTGTACCCGGCGATGAGGGCGCTGAATTCCTCCCAGGGCGCGCTGTCCAGCTTCAGTGTGGCGGCGTAGAAGCCGCCGGCGTCGCCGGCTACCTCGGCGGTGACCAGGATGTCACCGGCCCCGCTGTTGGTAAGCGTTACCTGATATGTCTCACTCGTCTCCCCGGCCGCGAGCTCTCCGAAATCCATGTCTTCGGCGGCTACGCTGGCCGATATCGACGACGGCGGGGTAGCCTCGCTATCGCTTACCGTGACGGTGGCCGTGGCGCTGTTGTTGTTCTCGCTTATCTCGGTGATGACCTCGTCAGGGTCGGCCACCACCTCGATGATATAGTCACCGGGGGCCAGTGGTGTCCAGGGGAACTCGACCGAGGCACTGTCTCCCACGTCCAGACTGCTGATTGGGGCGGAAGCAACACTGCTGCCGTCGATGCTGAGGCCGATCTGGAAGGTGTCGCTGATGTCCTGGTCGCCGGTGTTCTCGACGCTGGCGGTAATAGTGGTCTCGCTGTCGGCGTAGATAACCTCCGGGACGGTAATCTCTATCGAGCTTAAGTCGGCCCCCAGCGAGGGGATGGCCACCTCCACCTCGAGGGAGTCGTCGTTATTATTCTCGCGGTCTTCATCAATCTCGTCGTTAATGTCGGCGACCACCGTCAGGGTGATGTCTCCGGCGGCAGCGGGCGTCCAATCGAATTCGACCTCGACGTCGTCGTTGGCGTCCAGCCCGCTGAGCCTCACGTTATCGATGTTACTGCTGTCGGCGTAGAGCCGCACCCGGAAGCTATCGTCGATGTCCTCTTCGCCGATATTCTCGATGATGGCCGTGACCTCGGTCTCCTCACCGACGTAGATGGTGGACGGGACCTCGATATCGCGCACGGTGAGGTCGGCTTCTTCCGACGCCGCCTCTACCTCCACGTCGAGGGTGTCGTCATTGTTGGACTCGCTGGCTTCGTCGATAGCGTTGTCGAGGTCGGCGATTACCATGAGGGTGAAGTCTCCGGTGTCGTCGGGCATCCACTCAAGCTCAACCTCGATGTCGTCACCGGCGTCCAGCCCGCTTATGGTGGTGGTGTCGATGATATCGTCGTCGGCGTAGAGCCGGACCCGGAAGCTTTCGTCGATGTCCTCTTCGCCGATGTTCTCGATGGTGGCCGTGACCGTGATTTCGTGGTCAAGATAAATGGCGGACGGAACGTCTATATCACTCACCACGAGGTCGGCTTCCTCCGGCGGCGGCGCCGTAAACGGCGTTACCGGGTAGGTTTCGCCGAGCAGCGCCGGTATGGCGTAGGCGGTCATGAACTCCGGGTTTGCCGATAGACCATCGGTCTTCAGGAACGAGCCGTCGCTATCCTGAAGGCTGAGCAGGTTTTCCACCGGGTCGTCGCCGCCGGTGCCCTCCCAGAGGGTGGGGTTCTCTCCGGCGGCGACCAGGGCCATGATTACCCAGGCGTCCGAGGCGGAGTTCGACTCGGCCCCGTAGAGCGAGGGGAAGCCGCCGTCCTCATTCTGCATGTCCGCCAGAAAATCGAGCGCCAGGTCGATGGCATACTGGTCGGGATTGCCGGCGGCGATGAGGGCCATGATTGCCGCCGCCGTGTCGTCAACTTCGCTGTCCTCGAAGACCTCCCAGTTCCAGCCGCCGTCCTCGTTCTGAACCCAGATAATGAAGTCAGCCGTGTTCTGGATAATATCCGCGCTCGAGCTCTCTCCGGCGGCGATCAGGGCCAGGATACCCCAGAAGTCGTCGTTAACGGTATCGTCATAACCGATTTGCTCGCCGTCGTAGAGGCTTTCCAGGGCGGCGACGTAGTCCTCGCCGCCGAAATCGGTCGGGTCTTCGCCGGCGGCGACTATCCCCAGAATCGCCCGCTCGATGTCGGTAGCTACCTCCCAGTCAATCTGGTCAGGGTTATCTTCAAGGTAATCGACGATGGAGGGGCTGCCCCACTGGTGAGGGTCCTCCCCGGCGGCGGCCAGTGCCATCACCGCCCAGGACGAAACCGCAAAGCCGCCGATGTTACCGTCCGACTCCTGAGCGGTGACGAAGTAGTCCAGGGCGTCAACGATTACCCCGTCGCTCGGGTCGAGTGGGAAGTCAGCCGCCTCGGCCGGCGGCGGCGCGGGGGGTAGCAGCGCCAGCAGTGATACTGCCAGGAATACTGCCAGGTATTTTCTCGGTGATTTCCTCACGGGCCCTCTCCTGTAAGCTATCTCCAAGACATCTTGACTGGAGTTTTAGTCGTATTAATCAAGTATAACTGATTAATATCTAGTACAGTTTAATACTATACGAAAAGGGGGCTCTTGTCAAGCCGTTTCCGATGGAAATAAGGGTCTTTTGGGGGGTGGAGAGGTGCCGTTCCGGCTGGTTACGGGCGGTTATCAGGCCTTTTCGAGGTTAGCGAACCTGTGTTTTATCCCGGCCTCTTTCAGCCGGGTAAGCAGGAGCTGAATCTCTTCGTCGAGGCAGACGAGTAGCGGGGAGAGCCCCATCTTGGCGGCGTGAACGGCGACCTCTCTGGCGGCATAGGTGTAGTCGGGTTTAATATCTATCCGTTTCAGGGCCGTTATCGCCTCGATGCCGGTGGCAATTATCGGACTTCGCCCGGCTGCTTCCTGCCTTAGTCTATCGAGGTTAACCTTGCGCGAGCCGCCTCTCTGTACGGTGGCTACCTCGGCGATGGTGACCTCGCCGGTCTCCATGGCTATTATCCCCTGGATATGGCTGATGCCGACATCGTCGCCTGGTCCGGCGTCCGATTCGGCGATGCCCTGGGCGGCGACGTTTTTCTCCGTGGTGGCGAATAAGAGCCCCTCTCTCATTACTATGCCGACCTTTTGTCCTTTGCGAAGTTTCTGGTCGGCGATGGCGGCCGAGACCCTGATGTTGCTTATCAACTGCTCCACCGAGCCGAGATACTCCTCGGCGGCTCTGGTCTGTCTTATCAGCCAGTCGATACCCTCGAAGCTCAAGTGGTACCGGGAACGACCCTGGGAGATAAGCAGGCCGTCACTCAAGAGCTGCTTTATGTAGTCGGATACCGCCTGGGGCGTGATGCCCAGCCTGCCGGCGATGTATTTCTGCTGGATGTTGGGCTGGTTAGCCACTATCTCGACCATGATACGGAACCTGGTGGCTGAATTCTGGTTCTGAAGTATCTCGACCATGCTTCTTCTCTCCCCTGTGGCCGGGTGGGCTTTCTCTGCTGGCTATTATAACAAATCTTCCCGGCCCGGTGAATAGCCTGAATCCGGAGCCGCCTGGCTTCGCGGTTTCGGTCTACTTAACCGTGTAGGGAGGGGTGTTCTTCAGTAGCTCGTTAAGCTCGGAAAGCAGGTTTTCCTCGAAGATGACCTCTATTGCCCACCGGGCCCCGTTCCCCACTACCTCCGGGCAGACCGTGGTGTGGCCACCGGCTTTTTCCATCCTTTTGAATTCGTACGGGTCCACCATCCAGAAGGGCCGTCCGTAGACCTTGGTCATGATATCCCGGCAGATTACCGTCCCGTATTTATCGATGAACTTCCTGTGGAGGGCGCGCCCGATTTCGAAGCTCCGGAAACGGGCGGTCTCCTCGGCGATGAAGTTATCCACGGAGCGTCCCTTAAGCAGGCCGATGATAAGCAGCCCGCCGTAGTAAGCGCCGCAGCCGGAGTCGCCGAAGACGGCCCCGCCGCCGGCCAGGGGCGTTGACGCCTTAAAGACGCTGTCGTCCTGGAAGTCGAGGGCTTCCATTATGGCCGCTACCGCGCTCTGGCTGCAGTTACGCTCGTGACTTTCGTGGTAGTAGCCGAGCTCGTAGGCCCTCTGAGCCAGTCTCTCTTTATCCTCCGGGGTAATTATGCCTCTTGGTTTCCCCATAATCTCGCTGGATACCTCCTTGACTCATTCCGGTGGTCTCTATCCTGGGACGCTACCTGGTCGCGGTTGATTTTACTCCTTAGGCGGCTAGTCAATCAATATCTCGGCCGTCGCTACCCGGCGCGCCGGTTTCCTGGGAGCGCCTATCCTTTAGAGGATAGGTTGAGCTAGGTAGTGACCTTCTGCTACAATATAGCTTGGGGAGACCTGTTATTGCTCTCCGGCACCACCAAACGCCGGAGAGTCTACCTTGTTATACAAAAAGGAGGTTCCAATGCCAAAAGAGTCTCGGGAGACGAAGTGGAAAAATGAAAACTGGTTTGTCAGTCCCTGGAATTATCTACCGGAGGTGACCAAGGGGCTTAATCCGCCAGCTCAGGTAAAGATCCATGACGTCACGCTGCGTGACGGTGAGCAGCAGGCCGGTATCACCTTTACCAAGGACGATAAGATACGCATCGCGGAGAAGCTGGCCGAAGCCGGAGTCCATCGTATCGAGGCCGGTATGCCGGCGGTATCGGCGGCCGATGAGGCGGCCATCAAGGAGATTGTCAAGCGGAACCTGGGGCCGGAGATCTTCTGTTTTTCGCGCTGCATGGTCGACGATGTAAAGCGGGCCGCCGACTGCGGCGTCAAGGGCATCGTTATCGAGATTCCGTCCAGTGAGCACCTGATTCAATCCGCCTACAAGTGGCCGCTCGAGAAGGCGATTGACCTCTCTATCAAGGCGACTACCGCCGCTAGGGAGATGGGGCTGTACACGGTATTCTTCACCATCGACGCCACCCGGGCCGAGATGGACTGGTTCCTCAACCTCATCGAGCGGGTGGCCAAAGAGGGGCACATGGATGCCTTCACCCTGGTGGATACCTTCGGGGCGCTCTCGCCCCACGGCGCCGGTTATTTCGCCCAGCGGGTCCGGGAGCGGATTAATAAGCCGATTGAGGTCCACTTCCACGCCGACTTCGGCCTCGCGGTGGCCAACAGCATCATGGCGGTCATGGCCGGGGCCGAGGTAATTCACACCACGGTGACCGGTATCGGCGAGCGCACGGGCAACACCCCGATGGAAGAGACCGTCCTGGCGCTGCTGACCCTCTACGGAATCGACACCGGCATCAAGTACCAGAAGCTCAACGAGCTTTCCAGCCTGGTAAGGGAGCTTTCCGGGACGAGTATCCCGGCTAACCGGCCCTTCATCGGCGACATGGCCTACGATATCGAGTCCGGCATCATCACCAGTTGGTTCCGTAACGTTTATCATGAGAACCCCACCGAGCTCTTCCCGGTGCACCCCAGTTTCGTGGGCCACCGGGCGCCCCAGATACTGATGGGTAAGAAGAGCGGTCTGGATA
Organism: Dehalococcoidales bacterium; assembly: GCA_016931015.1. GTDB lineage: Bacteria > Chloroflexota > Dehalococcoidia > Dehalococcoidales > UBA5760 > UBA5760. The sequence continues at coordinate 19,892 of JAFGFP010000047.1, read as the reverse complement.
ACGTTATGATCTGGGCTAAGGAGCTCGGCGTCGAGCTCACTGAGGATGAGATGCAAGAGATAGTACGGCGGGTTAAGTCGCAGGCGCTCGGCCAGAGATGCGCCCTGTGTCAGGAAGAGTTTAAGAAAATCGTTGACGAAGTCAAGAAGTAAGCGCCTTCCCTGACCCCTCGTCTATCTAGTCACAATATCATCAGGGTTCGGGGTGAGTGATTTACCACTCACCCCGCCCGATACCTAGAGATAGAGATATTCTAGTTTTAAAGGGGGAGAATCGAATGTACAGGGTGGTTACCACGGACCTGCTGCGTCCGACTATTCCGGAAGAAGCCATCTTAAAGGAAGCCGGGGCGTCTCTCACCTACGGCGATGCTAAGACCGAGGCCGAGCTGATAGAGCTGACTCAGGATGCCGATGCCATCATTGATGTCTATGCTCCCGTTACCGCCAAGGTAATCAACTCGCTTAAGAAGTGCCGTATAATCGTGCGGCGCGGTATCGGCTACGACAGCGTTGACATCGCTGCCGCCACCGCCAAGGGGATTCCGGTCGCCAATGTGCAGGACTACTGTATCGAAGAGGTCGCTGACCACACTATGGCGCTGCTTTTGAGCGTGGCGCGCCGGGTGGTCAAGGGGGTGAAGCAGATAGAGTCGGGGGGGTGGAATTTCCGAGCGCTACTGCCGGTGCCGGCGCTCAAGGAGAGCACGCTGGGTCTGGTCGGTTTCGGTAAGATACCGCGGGCGGTAGCCGAGAGGGCCCGGTGCTTCGGCCTCGAGATACAGACCAGCGACCCCTTCATCCCGCCGGAGATGGCTGCCGAGCACGGCGTCAAGCTGGTCAGCCTCGAGGAATTAGTGAAGTCCTCGGATTTTATCTCGGTACACGCCCCGCTTAATGAAAAGACCCGTGGCATGATATCGCAGCGGGAGTTCGCCGTGATGAAGCCGTCGGCGGTGCTTATCAATACGGCGCGCGGGCCGGTGGTCGACGAAGTGGCCTTAATCGAGGCGCTTAAGAGCGGCCGGATTGCCGCTGCGGCGCTGGATGTCATGACCAAAGAGCCCCCCGACCCTGATAATCCGCTGCGCAAGATGGGTAACGTTATCCTGACCCCGCACCTCGCCTGGTACTCGGAACGCTCGGCCAGGCTGGCCGGGGAAAAAGCGGGCCAGGACATCGTACGGGTGTTTAACGGTTATTTCCCTAAGTATCTGGTGAACCCCGATGTCGCCAAGATAAGGACCGACCTGAAGCAGACCGATAAGGACTAGCTCCAGGCGAGGGTTCTTTCGGGAGACGGCGGGCGGTATATCTCCAGCTCGGGTGGCGGGTATTCTGCCTTTTGTGAGACGATAGCTTTTGTTTAGATAGGGGGCTGGATGGCATCCGGATACAACCCGCAGCAAATTGAGGAGAAGTGGCAGCGGCGCTGGGCCGAGGATAAGCTGTACCGGGTCACCGAGGACAGCACCAGGCCCAAGTGGTATGCCCTGACCATGTTCCCCTATACCTCGGGCGACCTTCATATCGGACACTGGTACGCCGTGGTGCCCGCCGACGTTCACGCCCGCTTCAAGCGGATGCGGGGCTATAACGTGCTTCACCCCATGGGCTTCGACGCCTTCGGGCTGCCCGCCGAGAATGCCGCTATCAAGCGCGGTATTCACCCCTTCACCTGGACGATGCAGAACGTGGACAACATGCGCCGCCAGCTGCGGAGCATCGGGGCTATCTACGACTGGAGCCGGGAGGTAATCACCTGTCTCCCGGAGTACTACCAGTGGACGCAGTGGTTCTTCCTCAAGCTGTACCAGGCGGGTCTGGCCTATCGGGACAAGGCGCCGGTGAACTGGTGCGCCAACTGCCAGACGGTGCTGGCTAACGAGCAGGTGGTTAACGGCTTCTGCGAGCGCTGCGGGACTCTGGTTACCCGCCGCGACTTGGCGCAGTGGTTCTTCCGCATCACGAAATACGCCGAGGAGCTCCGGCAGCACGACGGTATCGACTGGCCGGAGCGGATAAAGATAATGCAGCGTAACTGGGTGGGGAAGAGCCAGGGCGCTGAGATTGCCTTCGCTCTCGACCACCCCGGCGTCGGCGAAAAGGAGATTCGGGTATTTACCACCCGCCCCGATACCGTCTTCGGGGTTACCTTTATGGTGCTGGCTCCGGAGCACCCCCTGGTGGCGGAGCTTACGGCGTCGGAGAGACTGGCCGAGGTCGAGGACTACATCGAGCGTTCGCGCCGCCGCACCGATATCGAGCGGCTGGCTACGGAGCGGGAGAAAGAGGGGGTCTTTATCGGGGCCTACGTCACTAACCCCCTTAACGGCGAAAAGGTCCCCATCTGGATCGGCGACTATGTGCTCATGAGCTACGGCACCGGAGCTGTCATGGGGGTGCCCGCCCACGACGAGCGCGATTTTATATTTGCTAAGAAGTATAAACTGCCCATCCCGGTGGTTATCGCCCCGTCCGACTGGCAGGGAGGTGAACTAGAGGCGGCCTATACCGAGCCGGGCGTCATGGTCAACTCGGGGCGCTTTAACGGGCTTCCCAGCGAGGCGGGGATAGATGCGGTCTGCGAATACCTTGAGGAGAAGGGCTGGGGGAAGCGGGCGGTCAGCTACCGGCTGCGGGACTGGCTCATCTCCCGGCAGCGCTACTGGGGAGCGCCGATACCCATCGTCTACTGCGAGAAATGCGGCATCGTGCCGGTGCCGGAGGCAGACCTCCCGGTGCTGCTCCCGGAGAACGCCGAGTTTAAGCCGACGGGCGAGTCCCCCTTGAAGTACTGCCCTGAGTTTGTTAACACCACCTGCCCGCAATGCGCCGCCCCCGCCCGGCGGGAGACCGATACCATGGACACCTTCATGTGCTCCTCGTGGTACTTCCTGCGCTACGCCAGCCCCCACTACCAGGCCGGGCCCTTTGCCCCGGACAAGCTCGACTACTGGCTGCCGGTTGACCTCTATACCGGCGGCGCCGAGCACGCCGTGATGCACCTCTTCTACGCCCGCTTCTTCGTTAAGGCGCTGCGTGATATGGGGCTGGTCGGCTTCGGCGAGCCGTTCCAGCGCCTCTTTAACCAGGGGGTTATCATCGTGGAGCGCCAGAAGATGAGTAAGTCGCGGGGTAACGTGATTAACCCCGATGCCTATGTCAGCGAGTTGGGGGCCGATGCAGTGCGCGCCTATCTCATGTTCGTGGCTCCCTGGGAGCAGGGGGGGGAGTGGGACGATAGCGGCCTGAGCGGCATCAGCCGCTGGCTCAACCGGCTGTGGCACCTGGTGCTGGCGGAATATAGTCCGGGTGAGGCAGCCGGGGCGGAGGCTGAACGTGCATTAGCCCGAATCACCCATCAGACTATCAGGAAGGTGACCGGCGATTTGGAGCGGCTGCGCTTTAACGTCATGGTTTCCGCCCTGATGGAACTTACGAATTATCTGGCTAAAGTGAAGGAGGCCGGCTCGGTCAACAAGGAGTCTTGGGTGGGGGCGATAAAGACCCTGCTCCTGCTACTGGCACCCGCCGCCCCCCATCTGACCGAGGAGCTGTGGCAGCGGCTGGGCTACGCATACAGCATTCATAACCAGCCCTGGCCGGAGTGGGACGAGACGCTGGCCCAGGACGAGGAGGTTACCCTGGTGGTTCAGGTTAACGGTAAGCTGCGCGATAGGCTGACGGTGCCGGTGTCCATCACCGAGGCGGAGGCTAAGGAGCTGGCGCAGGGAAGCCAGCGGGTAAGGGCTCACCTTGAGGGGAAAACGGTAATTAAGGAGATATACGTTCCGGGGAAGCTCTTAAACATCGTGGTGAAGTAGACCGGTATCCGGGGAGTTATCATGAAGATTTCATTCATCGGCGGCGGTAACATGGGCGAGGCCATGCTCTCGGCCATTCTGGCTCGGGGGCTTAGCTCCGCTCAGGAAATCATGGTGAGCGACGTTAGTGAAGCGCGCCGTGAGTATCTCAGCCGGAAGTACGGGGTCGGCGTGACCGGCGATAACCGTGAGGTAGTGGGGTGGGGCGAAATAGTCGTTTTGGCGGTTAAGCCGCAGAGCCTGGCCGGGATAATGTCCGGAATCAAGGACACCTTTAAGGCCCCGCAGCTCGTGCTCTCCATCGTGGCCGGGGCCCGTCTCAGCACCCTGTGTTCCGGGCTTGACTACCGTCAGGTGGTGCGGGTGATGCCCAATACCCCGGCCCAGATAGGCGAGGGTATGAGTGTCTGGACGGCGACTGCCGAGGTGACCGGGGAGCAGCGGCAGCGGGCCGGCGCCATCCTCGGGGCTATGGGCCGCGAGATTTACCTTGAGGACGAGAAGTATCTCGACATGGCCACCGCGGTAAGCGGCAGCGGCCCCGCCTATATCTTCCTTTTTGCCGAGGCGCTGGCCGGGGCGGCGGTAGCCGTCGGGCTTTCTTATGATGTCGCCCGCGAGCTGGTGCAGCAGACCATCCTCGGCTCGGCTAAGTTCATGACCCAATCAGAAAGGCTCCCCGCCGAGCTACGCCGCCAGGTAACCTCTCCCGGCGGCACTACGGAAGCGGCGCTGGCCCGGTTGCAGCAAGGGCGGTTTACCGAGCTCATCGAAGAGGCGGTCACCGCTGCTTACCACCGAGCCCAGGAGCTGGGTAGCTAGCCCGACCCGGTTAAGGGTTCGGGGCCGCTTTTTACTATCCCCCTGTCTCCCGGTAATTATTTGACCGATTGTCCTAAAAGTAATATAATTACTACTAATTTTATATATATTACGGTCGGCAACAGGGGGTGTGTCATGAAGATGAGAAATATCCTCGGGGATAATCACAAGTGTTTTGGCTCCATGATGGTTAACGCCAAGGGGCAGGTGGTCATCCCGGCCAGCGCCCGCCGGGAGCTGGGGATACAGGCCGGTGACACGATACTGGTTTTCGGGGCCGTTATGGGTAAGCACGGGCTGCTTTTGGTTAAGGCCGATTCCATGGAGCAGATGTTGAGCACCATGAGCGAAGGGCTGGCTCGCATCGAGGAGATGATTAGAGAGCAAAAGCAAAAGGTTATCCGGAAGAAAAAGGAGGCGTAGCTACCGTGAAGCGTAGGAAGATAGTCGCCGTCGTCCTCTCGTGCCTGGCCTTGGTCGGCATACTGGGCTGCCGTCCCATCGGGGGTGGGGCAGGTGCCACCGGGTCTAGCATTGAACTGGTTGCGGTGGTGCGGGGAGACTTGATGATTAGCGTCAGCGGTAGCGGCTCGGTGGACGTGGTTAACGAGATTGACCTGTCCTTTGATGACGGCGGTGAGATTGAGGCGATATATGTCGAGGAGGGCGACGAGGTCTACCGGGGCCAGCGGCTGGCTCAGCTGGTACCGCTGGATGAGGAGGCCCTGGAGCTAGCGGTAACCCGGGCCGAGGCTGCCCTGATGCAGACGCAGTACAGCCTGGACAAGGCGGAGAACCCCTTCACCGATGATGAAATCGAGGAAGCCGAGCAGGCGGTGGATGACGCCGAGGATTACCTGGACCTGGCCGATGATATGCTGCGCTATGCCCTCCGGCACGGCAGCGAGTGGGAGGTACTCCAGTGGCAGATGGAGGTCTTGAACGCCGAGATTCAACTGGAGATGGCCGAGGACACCCTGGATGACATGCTCAACGAGCGTGACGAAGACCAGATAGCGGTACTGAAAAAAGAGGTAACGGCTGCGGAGCAGGCTCTGGCCGAGGCACGCCGGGCTCTGGAGACGGAGGTCTTAACCGCCCCCTTCGCCGGGGTTATCGCCCGGGTGAATGTCGAGGAGGGGGATATCATTCCCGCCCCGAGCGTGTCGCAGGTAGCCGTAATACAGATGATTGATAATAGCCTTATGGAGCTGGTCGTCGAGCTGGACGAGATTGACATTCCCGGGGTCGCTCTGGGGCAGCAGGCTGTCATCGAGATTGATGCCTTGCCCGAGCTGGTGCTTGAGGGTAAGGTTAGCTCGATTTCTCCGCTGCCCAGATTAGAATCCGGGGTCGTTTTCTACAGCGTTAAGATTAGCTTCGATGTACCCCCGGCCAGCGGTATCCGGGCCGGCATGAGTGCCACGGCTGACGTCGTGCTCAGTGACCGTAGCGATGTCCTCCTGGTGCCCGACCGGGCGGTTAAGTACGACGCCCAGGGTAACCCCGTGGTTCAGGTGATGGTTACCGGTGCCGAGGGTGCCAGTGAAATCGAGGAGCGTCCGGTGGTTATCGGGATGAGCGATGGTTATCAGACCGAGATTATATCGGGGCTTGTGGAGGGGGAGATGGTGGTTATTGAGATACCCGCTGAGACCACTCAGGACAGCACGAATTTTATGTTCGGGGGCTAGAGTAGTAGAGGTTTCGAGGTCATAAACTGGTAAGGTTTTGCGGTTATGGGTTCTATTATGTCGCAGTTTAATCCACAGTGCCTTAAGTATGCTGAGCTTGTCCAGTGTCCCCACGAGGAGAGAGGGTGGGGATATATCTATTGTGCGAGATGCGGAGATAAGATTGGAAGCCGCGAGAAGAAAAAGAAGAGGCTTCCTTGTCAGAAAATCCCTTCTGAACGCGGTGGTAGATTCAATAAGGAAAACTGTATGCTTGTATGTGGGGAATGCTATGACGAGATTATGAAAGAGCGTGAGTAGCTTTTCCTTACATACATTACCGAACTGGTAACAGCCACGTGTTAAAGGAACCCGGTTATGATTGAGCTTGAGAATATCACCAAGGTCTACCACATGGGGAAGGTGGCGGTCAACGCCCTGAGGGGGGTGTCGCTCGCTATCGCCGAAGGGGAGATGCTGGCTATCATCGGCGCCTCGGGCTCGGGTAAATCGACCCTGCTTAACATAATCGGCCTGCTGGATAGGCCCACCTCCGGGCGCTATCTATTTAACGGAGAGGACACCGGTCGGTTGAATGATAACCAGCTCGCCGAGCTGAGAAATAGAAAGTACGGCTTTGTCTTCCAGAACTTTAATCTGCTGCCCCGGGCGACGGCACTGGCGAACGTGGAACTGCCGCTTATCTACAGCGGCAGGACATCCCGGAGGCGGGAGCGGGCTCAGGAGGTGCTGGCGCAGGTGGGCTTGGCGGGTCGGGCTGACCATAAGCCCTCCGAGATGTCGGGGGGTGAGCAGCAGCGGGTGGCTATCGCCCGGGCGCTGGTCAACGACCCCTGGCTCGTCCTGGCCGACGAGCCGACCGGTAACCTCGATACCAAGTCGGGCGCCGGTATCATGGATATCTTCTACCGGCTGCACCGGGGCGGGAAAACGATAGTCCTGATTACCCACGAGCCGGATATCGCCGCTCAGGCCCAGCGCACCATTCGTATTCAGGATGGGAGGGTTGTCGCCGGTGAGGTTTAAAGATTCTCTGACCACTGCCCTGAGGTCGCTGACGGCTAACAAGCTGCGCTCGGCGCTGACCATGCTGGGTATAATTATCGGGGTGGCCGCGGTAATCGGGCTGATGTCCATCGGGAGGGGGGTTGAGGCCAGTATCACCTCCACCCTGGAGGGGCTGGGTTCTAATGCCATCTACGTGATACCACAGACGCCGGGGTCGACGGGCTTCGGAGGACTGACCGGGAGCGTGCCTACCCTCAGCGTCGATGACGCCGAGGCGCTGGCCGACCCGTCCCGGGTGCGTGCCGTGGTTGATGTGGCCCCGGTGGGCAGCAGCTATGCTGACGTAATCGCCGGCAGCGAGAGCGTGACCACCACCATAACCGGGACTAATCCCGCTTATATGGGGGCGATGGGTTACTCAATGGCCGCCGGGCAGTTTATCTCGGAGAGGAACGTAAGGCACCGGGACTTGGTTGCCGTGCTCGGGGATAAGACGGCCCAGGACCTTTTCGGTGGGGCCGACCCGGTGGGAGAGAAGATTAAAATCAGCGGGCGCCGCTTTACCGTGGTCGGGGTGCTGGAGGCTAAGGGCGGCGCCATGATGGGTATTAGCCAGGACGAGATGGTTCTGGTGCCCATCACCACCTTTCACGCCAGGCTGTTTACCCAGCTTACCTCCAGCGGCGAGGATGCGGTGCAGAGTATCGTTGTCGAGGTAACCAGCGCCGGGGCGGTTAACGGGGCCATCCTGGATATCGAGGATGTTTTACGGGACCGGCATCACCTGGCCGCCGATGACGATGATGACTTTGCGGTTATCAGTCAGGAGCAGATACTGAGCAGCGTGCAGCAAATAACCGGGATGCTCACCCTGCTACTGGGGGCCATCGCTGGTATTTCCCTGCTCGTCGGCGGTATTGGTATCATGAACATCATGCTGGTCTCGGTAACCGAGCGTACCCGGGAGATAGGTATCCGCAAGGCGGTAGGCGCCAAGCGGCGCGATATCCTGAGTCAGTTCCTCCTGGAATCGGCGGTGATTAGCCTGGTGGGCAGCGCCGTCGGTGTTGCCGCCGGCATGATTATGGCACGCCTTTTCTCCCGGCTCAGCATCGGCGGCGGCACGATGACCACGGTGGTCTCGCCGGACATCATCGTCTTGGCGATATCGGTGGCGATTTTTATCGGTCTCGTCTCCGGGATATACCCGGCGCTGAGGGCGGCCCGGCTGAATCCTATTGATGCGCTGCACTATGGATGATATTATGTAGCAGAGATGAGTGAGCTGAGATAGGATGGGCGGGCTATCGTGAACTGGCTTGATATTGTTCTCGTAGTGGCTATCGGCCTGACTACCTTTATCGGGCTGAGAAAAGGAATCATCAAGATGGCGCTGACCCTGGGTGGGTTGGTGCTGGGGATATTCCTGGCCGGACGCTACTACGCGTCCTTCTCCGAGCATCTGACGCTTATTTCCTCGCCTACCTGGGCTAAGGTGGCCGCCTTTGCCATTATCTTCATCGGCATCATGGCGGCGGCGGCCATAGTGGCGCACTTCTTGGAGAAGGCGGCTTCCGCTATAATGCTCGGTTGGGTGAACCGCCTGGTGGGCGCCATTCTCGGTTTCCTGGTCGGGGCCATGTTCTGCGGCGCCGTGCTGGCTATCTGGGTTAAGTACCTCGGGGTCTCGGGGGCCATCAGCGACTCGAATATCGCCCCCATCTTGCTGGACCAATTCCCCAAGGTGCTGGCGCTGCTGCCGGACGAGTTCGACGGCATACGCTCTTTCTTTGATTAGCCGGCTGTTAATCGGCGCAGTAGTTAGCGATTCAACCCCTCCCCCGCTAGGCTGATTCGTCTAACGGGGGTTTGTTTTTCTAGTTAATAGAGCCTAAAAGGTTCCCTCGGCCGGTTCTTCACCCGGGTGCAGCTTGCGCCATTTCTCGAGGAGCGCTTCTTTGCTCTCGGCGTGGTCGGGGTCGGCTTCACAGGCGTCGACCGGGCAGACCTCGGCGCACTTTGATTCCGTGTGACTGCCGACGCACTCGGTGCACTTATCGGGGTCAATCACATAAATCGTCTCCCCCTCGCTGATCGCCTCGTTGGGGCACTCCGGTTCACAGGCGCCGCAACTGATACACTCATCGGTAATCTTGTAAGCCATTGATACCTCCTGTCCTTGTTCCTGGATGATTGGTTTCTTTAAGCGAACCGCCTTTTTTAGCTAATTCTTACATTGGTTACCGACCTTCTTTCTTAACGCTTCCGCCACGTGTTTCGGGACCATGTTGGTGATTTCACCCCCCAGCCGGGCGGCTTCCTTGAGCAGGCTGGAGCTGAGGAACTGGTATTGAAGGTCCGACATGAAACAGATTATCTCTACGTCCGGGGACAGCTTCTTATTCATCATGGCCAGGTCGAACTCTCTTTCGAAGTCGGCGCTCATTCTCAGTCCGCGGACTATGGTCTGGGCTTTCATCTCCCTGGCGAAGTTAACGGTGAGTCCGGAGAAGATTCTGACCTCGACGTTGGGTAAATCGGTCACGGACTTCCTCACCAGATTCGCTCTCTCCTCGGTGGTGAAGAGAAGGGGCTTATCGGGGCGATCGTAGACGCCGATTACCAGCTTATCGAACAGCTTGGAAGCCCTGATGATGATATCAAGGTGACCGTTGGTGATGGGGTCGAAGCTACCCGGGTAGATGGCAGTAGTCAAGATTCCGCCTCCTGCTTGTAGATTGAAATGCAACTATCCCCGTGGCGGCGCTCCTTGAGGAGACTGAGGGTGGCGTAGGCCGGGGCCAGGGGAAGGTGGGGGGAGTGGGTTACTACTACGATTGAGTCTTTCCCGATGAGACTCGAGGTGGCCAGTTTGGTTACGGTATCGCCTGTCGACGCATCAGAATAGGGTGGGTCCATCAGTATAACGCTGTACTCCTTATCAAGAAAGCGAATCGCCTTACTAACGCTACAGCAGTAGACATGGGCTTTATCACTAAACCCTGTCTTTTCCAGATTTTGCCTAATTATATCACAGCACCGCCGCTCACGGTCAACAAAGTCAACCCAGTCGGCCCCGCGGCTCAGGGCTTCGATACCCAGGGCGCCGCTGCCGCTGAAGACATCGAGCACCCGTGTCCAGTCGGTGGCCAGGTTCTCCAGGATAGAGAAAATCGCCCCGCGCACCAGGTCGGTTGCCGGGCGGGTGGGGGTGCCCTTCGGTGCCTTGAGGGGGTGTCCTTTAGCTTTGCCCGCAATAACCCGCATCATCTATCTTTGTTAAGGTGTCCGGACTCGTCCCCTTGGCTATAATCAGCGGTGAGACCATCCTCCGTTAGACCCTTAGCTATCCTAACCACCCTCTTCAGTTTTCCGGGCTATATTCTAGACTATGACCCGTGATTATACAAGTTGGAAATGCATCGTGCTGGCATGGCCCGGCGGCCGGTTACTCGGCGGCGACCAACTCCGCCTCTTTTTCCCGGCCCAGCTTGGTGAAGTCGGCCAGGGTGCTCTGAGGGCACTCCGTGACGCACTTGAGGCAGAGGGTGCACTTCTCCTGGTTAAACTCGGGTAGGGCCGTCTCCTTGTTCCAGTCTATCGCTTCGAACTCGCAGGCCTTGAAGCACTTCCGGCAGTGGATACAGCCGTAGTCGCACCTCTCCCGGCCGGGGATGTTCTTCAAGGGCTTGTAGTTACAAAGGAAGCCGATTTTGGTGCCCGCAGGCACCAGCTCGATGAGCTCCTGGGGGCACTCGGTGACGCAGAGCCCGCAGCCGGTGCACTTATCCGGGTTAACGACGGCGATACCCTTTTCCGGGTCGATGGCGATAGCCCCCTGGGGGCATATCTCGACGCAGTCGCCGAGGCCGAGGCAGGCGTAGGGACACTTCTTGTAACCCCTGAGGAGCTGAGCGGCCGCCTTGCAGGTCGGGGCGCCGGAGTAGTTGCAGACGACCTCGGAGTTACCGCCGCAGTGGACGAGCGCCTTCTTGCACAGGGCGGCGGCGTCCAGCTTGCAACCGAGCGCCTTCTCCAGCCGGGCTAGGCTGTCCGGGTCCTGGAGTACCTGAGAGCAGGGCGTCTTGGTAATCAGCTCCGGGTCTTGGGACAGCGCCTGAGCGTAGGCAAAGCAGCCGGGGTAGCCGCAGGCACCGCAGTTCATCCCGGGCAGGATAGAGGTTATCTCCTCGGTCTTCTCCAGCCCCTTCACCTTCTGGGGCACTTTGATATAGACCAGGTATATTATCAGCCCACAAGCGAGACCTATGGCGGCCAGTATTCCGATGGGCATCGTCTCTCCTCTTGATAATTATATCACTATCTATATTATGCCGCTAAAGCCGACGAAGGCAAGACCGAGCAGGGCGGCGGTGATAAAGGCAATGGGCAGCCCCTTCATCGACTTGGGGGTGTTGGCCATCTCCAGCTTCTCCCGTATCCCGCTCATCATGGCGAGCACCAGGGTGAAGCCCAGCCCGCCGCCGAGGGCGGCCACCAGGCTGCCGCTCAGCGAGTAGTCCTGGTTAGTGTTTATCAGGGTGATACCGAGCACGGCGCAGTTGGTGGTAATCAGGGGTAAGTAGATGCCGAAGGAGAAGTAGAGTCCGAGGTTCGTTTTCTTGATGAAGAGCTCGATTATCTGAACCAGGGTGGCGATTACCAGGATGAAGATAACGATGTTCATGTACTCGATGTCGAGGGGAATCAGGATGTAGTGACGGATGAGCCAGGTAGCCAGTGAGCTAACAGCCATGACGAAGGTAACCGCTACCCCCATGCTGATGGCGCTGTTTAGCTGCTTGGAGACGCCGAAGAAGGGGCAGAGCCCCAGGAATCTCACCAGGATAAAGTTATTGATGAGTACCATGCCCAGGAAGACGGCGAACAGTTCATTCATTCTTCATCACCCCCGTGCGCCGGAACAGTCCCATGAGCAGCCCGATGACCAGGAAGGCCCCGTAGGGCAGGATAAAGATGGCTATCGGGTGGTCTCTCAATCCCGGCAGGGTGAAGAGGTCGTGGCCGAACACCGAAAGGCCCCCGGTGCCGAGCACCTGCCTGATGAAGGATATCATGAGCAGGGCCAGCATGAAGCCCACGGTAATACCCAGGGCATCGGCGATGGAGCTCGCCACCGGATTCTTGGAGGCGAAGGCCTCGGCCCGGCCGAGGATAATGCAGTTAACCACAATCAGGGGCAGGAAGATGCCCAGCGCCTCGTAGGTAGCGGGGAGATATGCGTGGAATATCAGGTTGACCACGGTAACCAGGGTGGCGATGATGACGATAAATATAGGAATCCGGGTGATGTTGGGCACGAAGTTCCGTATCAGGGCGATGATGATGTTCGAGCCGAGGAGCACGATGAGCACCGCCAGGGTCATGCCCAGGGCGTTATCAATCGAGGTGCTTATCGCCAGCGTGGGGCACAGGCCCAGGGCCAGCACGAAGACCGGATTAGCCAGGATTATTCCCTTGGCAAACTCTTTGGCGAATTTACCATTACCCATCGCTAGCCTCCTACTGGTTCTCCTTAAGCTGCTTCACCTTTTCCATGGCCGTTTGGCTCACCGCCTCGACCACGGCGCTCGAGCTTATCGTGGAGCTGGTTATGGCATCTATTTGGCCGCCGTCGCGGCTCAGCGACACGTCGCTAATCGCCAGCCCGGCGAACTGGTCGGTGAAGGCCGGCTCGGCGATTCTGGTGCCTAGGCCCGGGGTCTCCGACTGGGAGGCGATGGTTATCCCTTTTATGGTCGTCTCGTCCTCGAGGCCGACCAAGATATTAATGTCGCCGCCGTAGCCATTGCCCACCGCGAGAAAGGCGTAGCCGATTTGGTCGCCGTCGGCGTAGATGGTGTATATCTCGTCCTGATACTCGAAGTGGCTCATCCCGGGGAACATCTCGCTGAGCAGGGCCTTAACGGCCTCGTCCTCCTGGGCGCTGATTTTGTCCCGGGTAAGGCTGTCGACAAAAGTGAGTATGCTGACGCACACCGTGACCACTATGGTGAGCAGGATGATAGGGAAGGCGTTCTTTAAGGTGCTGCTTTTCTTAGCTGGCATGAGCCACCTTCTTTTGCAGTCCGTAGGGCTTGAGTTTGGTATAGCGGTCGATGAGGGGGGTAATGGCGTTCATGAACAGGATGGAGTAGCATACTCCCTCCGGCATGCCCGCGAAGCGTCTGATAATCATGGTGAGCAGTCCCAGACCCACGGCGAAGATTATCTTACCGCGGTTGGTCAGGGGCGAGGTAACGTAGTCCGTGGCCATGAAGAAGGCGCCGAGCATAAGCCCGCCGGCCAGGATGTGGAACAGGGGGTCTTCGCCGAAGCCGAGAGCTAATAGCGCGACCACGCCGATGTAAATGGCCGGAATCCGCCAGTTTATGATACCGCGCGCCAGCAGGATAGCGCCGCCGATTATTATCAAGAGCGCCGAGGTCTCGCCGATTGAGCCGGCGGTGTTACCTAAGAAAAGCGCCCGGTACGTCGAGGGGTCGTAGGGTTGCCAGATGGAGGTGCCGCTTAGGGGGCTGGCGCAGGTCACCGCATCCGCCCCGAAGCCCATCGGCTTAACCCAGGTGGTCATCTCCATGGGGAAGCTCACCGACATGAAGGCACGGGCGGCCAGAGCCGGGTTAAAGATATTGTGCCCCAGACCGCCGAAGGCTTCCTTAACGACGGCAATGGCGAATATCGAGCCGAGGGCCACCATCCACAGGGCTATCGTCGGCGGTAGGACCAGAGCCAGGAGCAACCCGGTAACGATGGTGCTCCCGTCCATGACGAAGGGCTGCCCGCGTAGTTTCTTACAGAGGTACTCGGTGAGGATGGCGACCCCGATGCTTACCCCCATCACGGAGAGGGCGCGCTGCCCGAAGAAGTAGACCCCGGCCCCGGCGGGCAGGAGCAGGGCATAGACCACAAGGTACATTATCCCGCTTACCGAGAGCCCCTTCCACAAATGAGGGCCCGGCGAAATCAGGAACTGCCTCGCTGCGGCCGCTTCTTCCGGGACGGTTTCCGGGGGCGTCTCCTGGCTAGCTTCCTGTGTCATTTACCAGCCTTCCTTTTGGCCAGTTCTTTCTTGGCTATCTTAATATACTGCACGAGCGGGATATTGGCCGGGCAGGTAAAGGTACAGGCCCCGCACTCGAAGCAGTCGTCGATGTAATTGTCCTGGCAGTCGTCGTAGCGGCCCGCCTTGGCGTAGCGGGCCAGCAGTGTGGGCATGAGGCGCATGGGGCAGATTTCGACGCACTTGCCGCAGCTGATGCAGTCCTGCTCTCTTAGGGGGTGGCTTTCCGTTACCAGGATGCTGTTCGTCCCCTTGACGGCGGGAAAGTCGAGGTCGAACTGGGCGATGCCCATCATCGGGCCGCCGAGGATGACCTTGTTGGCTCGCTCGTCCATGCCGCCGCAGTAGTCGATGAGGCTCTTTAGCGAGGTGCCGAACCGGGTCATCAGGTTCTTCGGGTTCTTTACGGCGCCGGTAACGGTTACCACCCGCTCGACGAGGGGTTTTCCTTCGATAACGGCGTCGTGGACGGCTTTAGCAGTGCTCACGTTGTGCACCACCACCCCCACGTCCAATGGCAGACCCCCGATGGGGACTTCCCGGCCCAGTATCATCTCGATGAGGGTCTTTTCCGCCCCCATGGGGTACTTCGATTTCAGGGGGGCGATTTTGAAGTCGGTAAACCCCAGCTTGGCGACCAGCTTCTCCATGTGGTCGATAGCGTCTTCTTTATTATCCTCGATGGCGATATAGACGGCTTTAGGGGAAAGCACCCGGCTGATAACCTTTAGCCCGGAGAGAACCGGCTCCCCGTATTCCAGCATCATTCTGTGGTCGGAGGTGACATAGGGCTCGCACTCGCAGCCGTTCAGGATAACGGTGTCGATTTCCTTGCCCTTGGGTGGGGATAGCTTGATGTGGGTGGGGAAGGCAGCCCCGCCCAGCCCCACCAGGCCCGCTTCCCGTATCCGCTCCAGGGTCTCCTTTACGGAGAGTTTCTCGGGGTTCCGGGGTGGGCTAAGCTCCGTCCACTTATCTTCTCCATCGGAGGTTATCACTAATGCCTCGACCAGCGCTCCGGTGGGGGGGTTAACCACCGTGGTGGTGCCGCTTACCTCACCGGACAGGGTGGCGTGGATGGGGGCGCTCACGAACTTGTCCGAGTCGCCGATCTTCTGGCCGGTGAGTACCTTGTCTCCCTTCTTGACCAGGGCCTGGCAGGGGGCGCCGATGTTCTGCTGTAAGGGAATGACCACCTTCTCCGGCAGGGGGGCCGCCTCGATGGGCATCTTCTCGCTGAGCTTACTCTCCGGCACCCTGACGCCGTAGGGGGAGCCCTTCTTTCTCAACCTGATGGCCAAGGCTACTCTTTAACCTCGCTTTCGGCGGAATACATATACAGCCCCGACGAGCCGTAGAGCTTCCGGTCGGCACCGATAATGAGGCACTCGACGTTACTCAGCGACTCAACCAGCCTCACCCCGGCCTCCGGCCCCATGACGAAAATAGCGGTGGATAAGGCGTCCGCCTGGGTGGCGCTGTCGGCGATCACCGTGGCGCTGATGCACTCCTGGGCGGAGCACCCCGTCAGGGGGTTAAGGATGTGGCCCGCTTCCTGCTCGGGGTCGAAGTAGCGGGCGTAGTTCCCCGAGGTGGTGATGGCTTTGTTGGCAATTTCGAAGTTGACCAGGCTCTGGGTGGTGTCGTCGGGATTATACAGAGCGATAAACCACGGCTCGCTGCCCGGTTTGGAGCCCAGGGCGGCCATGTCGCCGCCGGCGTTGACCATGGCGCTTTTAATGCCCAGCCCTTTGATGGTCTTCAGGGCTTCGCTGACGGCGTAGCCCTTGGCGATACCGCCTAAGGTTATCTCCATGCCCGCTTCCGAGAAGGATATCCTGTCCTTCTCCACGATAATCTTATCCCAGCCGACGAGCTTCAGGGTCTCGTTGATGCGCTGCTGCTGGATGTCTGCGGGCTCCTGCCACAGGCCCGCCTCCCACAGCTCGAGCAGCGGCTGGACGGTAATGTCGAAGGCCCCGTCGGTTATCTCGCCGTATTCGATTGATTTGGTTATCATCTGGCGCAGGTCCTGGGAGGGTGCCTCCAGATAGCCGTCCCGGTTGAGCCGAAAGGCCTCGGCCGATTCGTCGTATATCGAGGCGGCGGCGACTATCTCTTCCATCCGGGCGAAGGCGGCGTCTATGGCGGCGTTGGCCTTGGCGTCGTCGCTGGCGTAAACGGTGGCGGTGACGAAGGTGTCCATCATGGACTGGGTGACTTCGAACTTTCTCAGCGGGGCGGCGGCGCAGCTGGTCGCTCCGAGCGCAGTGATTAAGAGGACTAAAAGGCTTATTACAATCAGACGAGGTTTTTTCATATGTTTCCCGATGCTTTAACTTCCTAGTCTAAAGGATACCTGTACCGGATCGCTTCGGGTACTTTGGGGATGGCTATCAGGATTAGAACCTGAGCTTCGTTATTTTAGCAGAGAATTCCCTAGAATTCCAGTGGCTTATTTTAACTCCGACCGGCTCGGCGGCCGGTGTCTATTTAGCGGCGCTTAGTGTATAATTAGCTTGAGTATCTGGCGAGGGCCGGTCGCGGGGTAACTATGGAGCTGGAAGTAATAATAATCATCGTCCTTGCAGTTTTAGTTATCTTTCTCGTCGCCGACCGGCGGCGCGGGCACGACCGGCTGCGGGAGCAGACCGACACGCTCTCCCGGGTGGTTGGGGAAAAGGTGGAGGGCAGCCTGAGCGTTTTCGGCGAGGTGCGGGAGCGCCTGGGTGAGCTCAGCAAGCGCACCCGGGACATCGAGGAGGTGGGTAAGAACATCTCCAGCCTTCAGGAGCTGCTCCGGGCGCCCAAGTTCCGGGGTGGTTTCGGGGAGCTTTTGCTGGAGAGGCTGCTCGCCGACGTCTTACCCCGGGAGAACTACTCTCTCCAGTATCGCTTCTTAAGCGGCGATGCGGTGGATGCCGTGATTCGTATCGGGGGGCACCTGGTGCCCATCGATTCCAAGTTCCCCCTGGAGGACTTCGGGCGGATACTCGGGGCGGAGACCGAGGCGGAGCAGAAGACCCTGAGGCGGCAGTTCATGCGCACCGTGAGAAATCATATCGACAATGTGACCAAGTATATCCTGCCCGACGAGGGCACCTTCGACTTCGCCCTGATGTATGTCCCCGCGGAAAACGTCTACTACGAAACCATTTTGCGCGGCTGCGCCGAGGAGAGCGAGATATACAGCTACTCCATTCAGAAGCGGGTTATCCCGGTCTCGCCCAACAGCTTCTACGCCTATTTACAGGTTATCGTTCAGGGGCTCAAGGGGTTGCACATCGAGCAGACGGCCCGGGAAATCCTGGGCTACCTGCAGCGTCTCCAGGGTGACCTGATGGACTTTCAGGACGACTACCGGATAGTCGGCACCCACATCCGTAATGCGGCGGGTAAGTATGACGAAGCGAGCCGGAAGCTGAGCCGCTTCGGAGATAAGCTGGAGCTTGCCAGCCGCACCCCGGTGGAGAAGCTACCAGAGACGGATGCCCAGGGGAGCCGCAGTGAGGCGGACGGCCGGTGAACCGCACTAGAGGCTTTGTCAGTCTGAATAGGTTTAAGTCGGGGCGGGCTGTCAAGAGGCTGGCTGGGACGTTATGTTATAATAAGGGCAGACCGAGGAAAGGGAAGGTACTACATGGATAATTTCGAAGAAGTCCCCGATTGGGCGAACCCTAATGACAAGCGGCGCCGCCGCATCTTATACATTGTTTTGGGGATTGGCATCGCAGCGATTTCGGTCGGTTTGTACTTCTTGTCCGCCTATTTGGGCTGGAGATGAAAAGCCGTATTTTGTCTTCGATAAGGGTAACAGGAAACCATAATTTAGCGAGGGCATTGGTTGCATTGTCTGTTGCTGGTGCTTGTCTCTTGTTCGGGTGTAGCCAACCGCAAGACATCCCAAACACACCAAACGCACTTCCGCCATCTTTGCTGATTGACAATGTACTATACTATTACACGGGCGAGGAGGTTCCAGTCGAGATTGATGAAGCCTCAATAATGGGCATCGTTACATCAACAGTCCCTCTATCCGAAATGCCAACCGAAAACGGTCAATCAAACATGACGCCTATTTTGGGTTGTTCGTATGCGCCATATGAGGGAAATTTCGTGGTACTTATAGAAGAAGAATGGATGCTCTTTGAAGCAAGGGATATCGACTAACTTCCGGTTTATCGGCGAATTTATCGTAAATGCGTGTAGTTCCTGGTAATTTGACATAACCTAGACTAGAGATATAGTTTGGTTTATCGGTTAAGCTATATCTTGCCCGGTACTGGTTGAATTGGCCTCTGCGCTTCCCGGCAAGGAGGAGGTCTTTCGGGCCAGTAGCGGGTTTTTTATTTATGGGACCTCGGGGGCTTGACAAAATATCACTTTTGGTGTATGTTAGAAATAGATAACGTTAGAAAAATCTAACATAAGGCCCTGGAGGTCGAAATGCAAAAAGAAATTTCACCCAAGCGGTATTTCTGGCTGCCTTACGCTTTGAGTATCACGGCTATTGTTATGTTGGGTCTGGGGATGGCCGAGGTCCTGCAGCGGGATTTGATGGGGTTCGTACTGGCCATCGTTTTTGCGGCGGCCGCCGTCTCGGTGGCGGTGGCTGGCTTCCGCAAGCGCTTTAGCTGGCTTACTATTCCGGAAACCCATTCCCCGCAGCACTACCTGCTGCTCCTGTGGCACTCGGTGCAGTCCGGGGCGGTGGCTTTCTGTCTGCACGGTGCCGTCTACGCCCTCTTCTGGCACCTGGCCTGTCGTCTTATTTATGGCCACGTCTGCGCCGGGGACGAGCCGGTCTTTTTCATAATCCTGCTGTTTGTCATCCCGGCCGGTTTTATCGCCGGGGCCGTGGGCCGGTTGTGGCAGTGGGCGGTAGTGCAACCGGTGGAAAAAATGGAGGCTCAGGGCATCAAGCTGCCGGCCTCGGCGGGCTACTTTACCCCCATCGGGAGCTACATCTGGCTCTGGAGCTTCGCTAAGGGTGTCGAGGCGGTAACGGCACGGAGGATGCGGGCCGCCGGGGTCTTCGCCGCCGTCTTCTTCCTGGGCGGCTTGGGCTTCGTTATCGTCCGGGTGGCTCTTCAGTCTCGCCTGAGCCAGGCCGTGGCTTAAGCCGATGGGTGGTTCCGTCCGCTAAGGCTCCGGGGCGACCTTCTCTTGACGCCTGAGGTTACCGATGTTACACTTGGCTTATCCTCTTACCCCTGGTTGTTTCGGAGTCGTCGGTGGAACGGATTGGCATTCTCTATCACCCGATGAATAAGGCGGCCCAGCCTTTGGCCCAGGAGCTGAAAGACTTCCTGGAGGCCAGGGGTGCTGCAGCGTGGCTCTGCTCGGCCTGGGAGGAGGAGCAGGCCTGGTGCCATCTGGACAGCACCGATTTAATCCTCACCGTGGGCGGCGACGGTACCATCCTGCGCGCGGCTCAGGTGGCGGCGGCCCGCTCCAT
>JAFGFP010000046.1 GCA_016931015.1 Dehalococcoidales bacterium | reverse complement strand
ATCCTCCTCGACCAGCTCGGCTACGGGCGGGATGTCATCACCCTGAAGGAGCACAGCTTAAAGGTACGGGTTGACGCCGACCTGTGTATCGCCTGTGGTAACTGTGTCTTCTACTGTCCCTACGATGCCGCCGCCCTTAATAGTCCGGGTGGGATTACCTTCGACCTGGACGCCTGTCGTGGCTGCGGGCTGTGTGTCGCCATGTGCCCGGCGCTGGCCCTGGAGTTGGAGAACTGGGAGCGGGAGCGTATCTCCCGTCTCGTTAAGCAACTAGCGGCGGAGATGAAGCCGCCCAAGATTTTAGTCTTTCGCTGCCAGTGGGCTTCTTTCCCCGCCCTGGACGGCGAGCCTCCGCCTCACGTACGCTTTATCGACCTACCCTGTGCTTCCAGAGTCGATAGGTTTCACGTTCTGGAGGCCCTGCAACGTGGGGTTAACGGCGTTATGATCGCCGCCTGCTCCGAGGACGATTGTAAGCAGGAGAGAGCCAGCGGCCGGGCGGAGCACGCTATAGCCGCCCTGAGGGAGAGGTTAGCCCAGATAGGCCTTAAGGAGCGGGTTCACTTCTGCTCGGTATCGCCGCGCTACCCCGGGCAGATGGAGCGCGAATTAGAGCAGTTTACCCGGCAGCTAGCGTCGTCCGGGTAAAGGTGGTAGTATATGATAGTAACCACGCAGAAGCCTCTCGACGAGGTTCTAAGTTTCATCAGTCCCTATAGCGATATCTTGATTACCGGCTGCGACGGCTGTACTCAGCCGCCGCGTGGCTTACGAGAAGCCAAGACCCTGGCCCAGTTCCTTGAGCTGGCGGGTAGACTCAAGAATAAGGGCTTTAACTTTAAGGTGACCACGGTCGCCAAGCAGTGCGATAACTATCTCGCCGCCGCTATCCTCAAGCCCCAGATGGGCGGCGTGGCCGCGGTGCTCTCCCTGGCCTGTGGTATCGGGGTGCAGACTTTAGCCGGTATCTTCTCGGAGATACCCGTCTTCCCCGCCCAGAACACCCATTTTATGGGTGCCGAGGAGAGAGAGTCCGGTATTCTGGAGGAGCGCTGTGCCGGCTGCGGCGATTGTCTCCTGGCGGAGACCGGCGGTATCTGTCCCGTGGCCCGGTGCAGTAAGGGACTATTGAGTGGTGCTTGCGGCGGAAGTAAGGATGGTAAGTGCGAGCTTAGCTCCGACCGGGACTGCGCCTGGTGTCTTATCTACGAACGGCTTAAAGAGCAGGGTAAGCTGGCCCTGCTCAAGAAATCTCGACCACCCCGCGATTACCAGCTGAGTGGTTGGCGGGTCACCACATAACTAGCTAGTGGGGTGGGGAATGGTGCTGGTAAGAGTGAAGAAATTAGCCCGGATAAAGGTGCGTGGGGTGGTGCAGGGGGTCGGTTTCCGTCCCTTCGTCTACCGGCTGGCGCACCAGCATAACCTGAACGGTTGGGTGCGTAACACCTCGGCAAACGTAGCCATCGAGGTGGAGGGGAACGAAGCGGCCTTGAAGGACTTTATCGCCGCCCTTGAGACCGAGTTTCCCCCCATGGCCCGCATCGAAGGGGTGAATGCCACTTTCCGTGCCCCACAGGGCTATACCGGCTTCGAGATTCGGGAGAGCCGTCCCCAGAAGGGAAAATACCAGCTTGTCTCCCCGGATATCGCTACCTGCCCTGATTGTTTAAAGGAGCTTCTCTCTCCCGATGATCGCCGCTACGGCTACCCCTTCACCAACTGCACTAACTGCGGCCCCCGCTTTACTATTATTGAAGATATTCCCTACGACCGCCCCAAGACAACCATGGCCGGTTTCAAGATGTGTCCCGAGTGCCAGCGGGAGTACGACGACCCGCTGGACCGCCGTTTTCATGCCCAGCCCAACGCCTGCCCCCGGTGCGGCCCCCGGCTGGAGCTGGTTAGCGCCGACGGTCGTCTCGTTGAGGAACGGGACGTCATTAAGGCCGCCAGTGCCCTGCTTAGAGACGGCAATATCCTGGCGGTGCGGGGTCTGGGCGGTTTTCAGCTTGCCTGCGACGCCACTGATGCGGCGGCGGTCGCTACCTTGAGACAGCGGAAAAGACGCCCCGCCAAGCCCCTGGCGGTGATGATGACCATCCTGGAGGAGGTAGCCGAGCACTGTGAGCTATCGCCGGAGGAAGAAAGGCTGCTCAGTTCCCCACAATGCCCTATCGTGCTCCTTAAGTGGCGACGTGACTCGTCTCATATTACCGCCGGGGTGGCCCCAAACCTGAAGTACCTCGGGGTGATGTTACCTTATACCCCTTTACACCACTTGCTCCTCAGGGAGACCGGCCGCCCGCTGGTGATGACCAGCGGTAACTTAAGTGAGGAGCCGATTGCCCGGGATAACGACGAGGCGCTGGTCAGGCTCAAGGGTATCGCCGGCTACTTTCTGCTCCACAACCGGGGTATCTCCGCCCGTTATGATGACAGCGTCTTCATGGTGGTGAGCGAAGTGCCCCGCCCTATAAGACGGGCCCGGGGCTACGCTCCCTACCCGATTTTCCTCCCCTTTAAGGCTAGGCAGGTTCTTGCCTGCGGTGCCGAGGAGAAGAACACCTTCTGCCTCACCAGGGACGCCCACGCTTTCGTTAGCCAGCATATCGGGGACATGGAGAACGAGGAGACCCTGGCGCACTTCGAGAACACTATTAAGCTCTATAAAAAGCTCTTTCGCATCAAGCCGGAGGTGGTGGCCTACGATATGCACCCGGAGTATCTGGCGACCAAGTATGCCCGGCAGGTCGCTTCCGAACTGAGTTTACCCGTGGTTCCCGTTCAGCACCACCACGCCCATATCGTGAGCTGTCTTGCCGAGCATAAGGCCAGAGGCCCGGTCATCGGGGTTGCCTTCGATGGCACCGGCTTCGGCAGTGACGCCGCCATCTGGGGTGGGGAGTTCCTGCTCGCCGATTATAAGGGTTTTCAGAGGCTGGGACACCTGGAATACGTGCCCCTAGCCGGGGGTGCCGCCGCCATCAAGCGGCCCTACCGCATGGCGCTCAGCTATCTCTACACCCTGCTCGGTGCCGACTTCCCCCTGGAGGGTCTGCCCTTGAGTGGACTTGACCCGGAGGAGATAGCCGTAGTCAAGACGCAGCTGGCGCGGGGCATAAACTCCCCGCCGACCTCAAGCGCCGGGCGGCTCTTCGATGCCGTTTCCGCTTTAACCGGGGTGAGGAGTAAAATAGACTACGAGGCCCAGGCGGCCATTGAGCTTGAGATGCAGGCCCCGGACGAAATTGATAGAATGGAAGAGAAGACCTACCCCTTTGCCGTTACTAGTGACCAGGGGGTGAGAGTCGTCAGGCTGGGAGAGCTAATCTCGGCCGTAGCCTGTGACGCGAGGAGTCAGGTTCCGGTGCCGGTAATTTCATTCCGCTTCCACCGGACGGTGGCGGCCATAATTACCGAGGTCTGCCGGGGTATCGCTCAGGAGACGGGTATAAACGAGGTGGCTCTGAGCGGCGGCGTTTTCCAGAACCGGCTTCTGCTCAGGCTGGCTACCTCGATGCTGGAGAAGTCCGGCTTAAGGGTGTTCAGTCATCGTCTGGTGCCCTGTAACGACGGAGGTATTTCCCTGGGTCAGGCGGTGATTGCCAATTTTGCCGGGAGGAGTTAGCGGTGTGTCTTGCCATACCGGTCCTTATTAAATCGATAAAGGATAGCGAGGCTGAGGTGGAAATCGGCGGCATTGCCCGCCGTATCAGCCTTGAGCTTACCCCGGAGGCCAGGGTCGGCGATTACGCCATCGTCCACACCGGATATGCTATAAATATACTAGACCAGGAAGAGGCCCGGGAGACCCTGAGGCTGCTTGAGGAGATAGCGGCCGCCGTCAAGGAGGAGAGTTGAGGTTTATCTCTGAGTTCCGGAACCCCGAGCTGGCCCGGGCTCTCATCAGCCAGATTAAGCGCCAGTCTCAGAAGAAAGCCCGCTTTATGGAGTTCTGCGGCGGTCATACCGTGACCATCTTTCGCTACGGTATCCGCCAGGCGCTGCCCCCGACGCTGGAGATGGTCTCCGGGCCCGGCTGCCCGGTCTGTGTAACCGCCGGCGCCGACCTGGATAAGGCCATCGCCCTCTCCCAAATCCCGGGGGTGATTATTACCACCTTCGGCGATATGCTCAAGGTGCCGGGGAGTAGCTCCAGTCTTGAAAAGGCCAAGGCCGGGGGCGCCGACGTGCGTCTGGTCTATTCCACCCTTGACGCCCTCAGGATAGCCGACGATAACTCCGGTAGCTCGGTGGTCTTTCTCGGTATCGGTTTTGAGACTACGGCGCCCACGGTGGCCGCCTCCGTGCTCCGGGCTAAGGAGAAGAACATTAAGAACTACTACGTTCTCTCTCTGCATAAACTCTGCCCGCCGGCTATCCGGGCTATCCTGGACTCCGGCGAGGTCAGGCTCGACGGGCTTATCTGTCCCGGACACGTGAGCACTGTCATCGGCGCCCGTCCCTGGGAAGCGGTGGCCCGCGACTATCACATCCCCGGGGTCATCTCCGGCTTCGAGCCCCTGGATATTCTGCAGGCGGTCAGTATGCTCGTGGCGCAGGTGGAAAAGGGTGAGGCCGGGGTCGAGATTGCCTACCGCCGGGGGGTCCGCCTCGAGGGTAACCCCGAGGCGCTCAAGGTTATGGGGCAGGTCTTTGAGGCCGGCCCGGCCCGGTGGCGAGGCCTGGGTGAGATTGCCGGCAGCGGCCTTAAGTTACGCGGCGAGTATCAGGAGTTCGATGCCGAGCGCGCCTTCGATATTGTTACCGAGCCGGCCCGGGAGCCCGAGGGCTGTCTCTGCGGTGAAATCCTGCGTGGGATTAAGGTGCCTCTGGACTGTAGCCTTTTCGGGAAGGCCTGCACCCCGGAGCAACCGGTCGGGCCGTGTATGGTATCCTCGGAGGGAAGCTGCGCCGCCTATTACCGCTACGGAGGGAGTCTTGGAGGATAGGATTCTGCTGGCTCACGGTAGCGGCGGGCGGCTGGCTCACGAGCTGGTAACGAAGGAGTTCGTTAGCGCCCTGGCTAACCCCCTGCT
Organism: Dehalococcoidales bacterium; assembly: GCA_016931015.1. Taxonomy (GTDB): domain Bacteria; phylum Chloroflexota; class Dehalococcoidia; order Dehalococcoidales; family UBA5760; genus UBA5760. The sequence goes on along the minus strand of JAFGFP010000046.1, from coordinate 808 downwards.
CGCCAAGCTGGATGACGCCGCCGTCTTTGACTTAGATGGTAAGCTTGCCTTTACCACCGATAGCTACGTGGTCAGTCCCCTTTTCTTCCCCGGCGGCGATATCGGTAAGCTGGCCGTCTGCGGTACGGTGAACGACCTGGCCATGACCGGGGCTAAGCCCCGCTATCTAAGCCTTTCCTTTATTATCGAGGAGGGCCTCTCCCGCCGCGACCTGGCCCAAATTGTGGCCTCGGTGCGCCGGGCGGCTCAAGAGGCTGAAGTAGAGGTTGTCACCGGGGACACTAAAGTAGTCAACCGGAATAGCGCCGACGGGCTCTTTATTAACACCGCCGGTATTGGTATCATAGCTGAGGGGGTTAGTATCTCCGGCGCTAACGCCAGACCCGGCGACCAGGTGCTTCTGAGCGGACCCATCGGCGACCACGGTATCGCCGTTCTCAGCCGGCGCGAGGGTTTGAGCTTTGCCACCCGCCTTGAGAGCGACTGCGCCCCGCTGGGGAAACTGGTTGCCGAGATGCTGGCCGTAAGTCGTAATATCCACTGCCTGCGCGATCCCACCCGGGGGGGGCTGGCAACCACCCTGAACGAGCTGGCCGGGCAGTCGAAGGTAGGTATTAGCATCGAAGAGGATAAGATTCCGGTGCGCGAGGAAGTGCTGGCCGCCGGTGAGATGCTGGGGCTCGACCCGCTTTACATCGCTAACGAGGGTAAGCTGGTAGCCATCGTGCCGCCGGAAGACGCCGATAGTATTCTAGAGGCGATGCGTAATAATAAATATGGCGGCCAGGCGGCTGTCATCGGGGAGGTT
>JAFGFP010000045.1 GCA_016931015.1 Dehalococcoidales bacterium | reverse complement strand
GCCTGGGAGGCCGGGAAACGGTTGTCGCCATGACCACCCTCACCGGCGGCTTCGGCGGCGGTGAGATTTGCTGCGCCCTGGTGGGCGGCATCGCCGCCATCGGCCTCGAATTCGGGCGGGTTGACTTCAACGAGATGGGCGGCCCCCGCTCCAGGGGGCACAGTACCTTCACCCTCGCCCAGGCGTATTCGGCGGAGCTCCGGGAGCGGTTTATGGAACGCACCGGCGGCATTCTCCGCTGCTGCGACCTCCAGGAGCAGCACTTCGGTAAGAGCCTGACCCCGGTGGAGCGCAAAGACCCCATGCAGCTGGAGCGGCTCCGCTGCGGCGAGCTCTTCTCGATGTGGTCTACCTACGCCTGCGAGCTGGTCGCCCTAGCGGCGGAGATAACTGCCGAGATAATTCTGCGGGCCAGAAGAAAGCACGGGATTACCTCACCCCTGATGGCCTTCCCCTGGTACAACCGGGTTTGGGAACAGCGACGGATGACGGAACTACAGAAACCGGAGACGGAAGATTAGCTTCCGTCCCATAGAAAATATGGAGGTCTAACCCAGCTATGGCTGATGAGAAACTGACACTGATGGAACTGGCTATCATGGATGGGGTGCGCCAGGGGATGATTGAGCGCACCGATATCGGGAAGCACGCCCGGAGTATCGTCTCGGATTACCAAGCCCCGGGGCCGACCCTGTGGACGGAGGCAACCACGAGAAAGTTCGCCGAAGTCCTCGAAGGTCTGATCGATAAGGGCTATCTCACCTGGAATAATTACCTTTTGCAGGTGGAAGCCGCCGACAAGGGCACCAAGTTCATCACCGATAACACCACCGAGCTGGACAGCCTGCCCCGGGTCGACGATAGTAAGGCCTGGTTCAAGGACCAACCCCCCATGATGAGCCTCTAGCTCCGGGATGGGACTTACCAGGGGTAAGCCCGGATTTTTTGTGGTCATGCCGAGAAATAACAGGGTCGTGGTTACCGGCGTAGGTGTTCTGTGCCCGGTGGGTCTGGATACGGCAGCCACCTGGGACGCCCTCATCTGCGGTAAATCCGGTATCGGCGAGATTACTCTTTTCGACCCGGCCCCGTTCGCCACCCGTTTTGCCGGCGAGGTGCCCGGCTTTACCCCCACCGACTACCTCAGCCGCCGCCAGGCCCAGCACACCGACCGCTTTACGCAGCTGGCACTGGCCGCCAGTCAGGAAGCCGTAAGACAGGCCGCCATTAAAATCGGCTCCGCTAATCAGAATGATATCGGCGTCATCATCGGTAGCGGCCTGGGGGGTCTGGATACCCTGACCCGGGAGGCCAGAGTACTCCACGAGAGAGGGCCGAAGCGGGTAAACCCCTTTCTGGTGCCCATGATGGCGGCGGATATGGCCGCCGCCCAGGTATCCATTATGCTGGGGGCCCGGGGGCCGAGCCTGTCCCCGACCTCATCCTGCGCCAGCGGCGCCGACGCCATCGGCATCGCCGCTGAGACCATCCGCCGGGGCGACGCCCAGGTAGTTCTAGCCGGCGGCAGCGAGGCAGCGGTAACCCCGATTAGCCTGGCTGCCTTTAACGCCCTGAGGGCCCTGTCGACCCGGAACAGCGAACCCCAGCTCGCCTCCCGCCCCTTCGATAACGAGCACGACGGCTTCGTACTAAGCGAGGGCGCCGCCGTCCTGGTGTTGGAAAACCTCACCTCCGCCCGGAGCCGCCATGTTAAAATCCTCGCCGAGGTCGCGGGCTACGGAACCAGTAGCGACGCCCACCATGTCACCCACCCCGCCGAAAGCGGCACCGGCATGGCCCGGGCCATGAGCATGGCGCTCGCTAAAGCCGGCCTGAAACCGGACGAAATCGATTATATCAACGCCCACGGCACGGCCACGCCACTAAACGACCGCATGGAGACCAAAGCCATTAAAGCAGTCTTCGGTGAGGCGGCTTATAAAGTACCCGTAAGCTCCACCAAGTCGATGACGGGGCACCTCATCGGGGCCGCCGGGGCGCTCGAAGCGGCGATATGCGTTATGGTGATTCAGCAGGGCATCATTCCGCCCACCATAAACCTGACCGAACCCGACCCGGAGTGCGACCTGGACTACACGCCCAATAAAGCCCGGCGGGCTATGGTTAATACCGTACTGTCCAACTCCTTCGGCTTCGGCGGGCATAACTCGGCCCTGGTCTTTACCAGATACGCGGAGGAATTTTGAACCACAGCCGCTGGAAGATACTCCCCGCCGCGCCCGCCGCATACCTCAAGGGAATTACCGGCTTTCCCCCACTCGTTGCCCAAATCTTTTATAACCGGGGTCTAGCCACCCCGGCCCAGATAGCCTCGTTTATCGCCACCGACGAGCAACTGTGCGCCGACCCCATGCGGCTGCCCGGCATGCACCAGGCAATCGGCAGAATCTACCGCGCCCTGCTCTCCGGGGAGAATATCGCCGTCTACGGCGACTTCGACGCCGACGGTATCACGGCTACCGCCCTGGTCGTCCAGGGGCTATCGAGCCTGGACGCCAAGGTCACCCCTTACCTCCCACACCGCGTCAACGAGGGCCACGGCCTGAGAACCGGCACTCTGGAGAAGCTCCGCGAGCAGGGTGTCAGCCTGGTCGTCACCGTTGACTGCGGCATCACCGGGGTCGCCGAGGTCAAGAAGGCGCGCAGGCTGGGACTCGACATCGTGATTACCGACCACCACACCCCACTCGAGGAAATCCCCCAGGCGGCGGCCGTGGTCGACCCCAAGCTAGCCGGCTCCGATTACCCCTTTACCGAGCTGGCCGGGGTCGGGGTCGCCTTTAAGCTGATAGAGGCCCTCTTTCAGAGCCTGGGTAAAGAGCTACCACGGGAGAGGCTGCTCGACCTGGTCGCCCTGGGCACGGTGGCCGACGTCATGCCCCTTCAGAGCGAAAACCGCTACCTGGTGAAAGAGGGACTGAAGCTGCTCAACGCCTCCCCCCGCCTCGGTATCAGGGAGATGATAACTCAGGCCGGACTAACGCCGGGCAAGCTCGACAGCGAGGCCATCTCCTGGGTGCTTGCCCCGCGCCTGAACACCACCGGCCGGCTGGAGCACGCCCTGCCCAGCTATCAGCTACTGATGACCGACTCCACCGAAGAGGCACGCCGGCTGAGCCAGTGGCTGGAGCAGAAGAACGCCGAGCGGCAGAGACTGACCATCAGCGTCGTCGCTGACGCCCGGGAGAAAATCACGGCGGAGGGTATTAAGCCGATTCTGATAGCCGGCGACGAAGACTACCCGGCGGGGCTGGTGGGGCTGGCGGCGGGCCGGCTCACCGATGAGTTCTACCGCCCCTCGGTGGTGATTAAGCTCGGCAAGCAGCAGAGCACCGGAAGCTGCCGCAGCATCCCGGAGTTTAACATCCTGAGCGCCCTGAACCGGTGCCATCACCTCTTCTCCCGCTTCGGGGGACACGCCCAGGCCGCCGGTTTCAGCATCCCCACCAAAAAGCTGCCCATCCTGAAGCAGTCCCTGCTCGAAACGGCCACTAAAGAGCTAGCCGGGGTCGACCTGCGTCCGCACCTGGACATCGACGCCGAGGTCAGGCTCGCGGAGCTGGGCGGAAACAGCTTCCCCGCGATACAGAAGCTGGCCCCCTTCGGCCAGGGCAACCCGAACCCGGCCTTCCTCAGCCGCGGGGTAGAGGTCGCCGATTGCCGGACAATGGGCTCCGGCGGAGAGCACCTCCGGCTCAAGCTGCGCCAGGACGGCGTCGTCTGGGACGGGGTGGCCTTCCAGGCCGGTGATTACCGGAAAGAGGCGGTCTCGCCGCTGGACATCGTCTATAACCTGGAGGTCGACCACTGGGGCGGCGAAAGCAAGCTCCGGCTCAACCTGCTGGACTTCAGGGCTAGCGAGTAAAACAAAAGTTTAGCGCCTCTATTGACTTCGGAGATACGGCGGTCTATATTTGCTACCAGCTAGCAAAGAAGGAGGGCTATAAAGATGTCTTGGGAGCCAGTGCTGACAGTCAATTTCGCCCTGTGCATCACTATCTTTGTCCTGGGGATGGTGGGTTACGCAAAGAAGAAAGGCACCGCGCCGGTCTGCATCGGGGTGGCCTTCTTGCTCTTTGCCGTCTCCCACCTGCTGACGATTCTGGGTCTGGCCGCCGGCCTGACTGCCGCCCTGATAGGCATCAGGGTAACGGCTTATGCTTTAGTGGTGGTGGCCATGTGCCGGATACTGCGCAGTAAGTAGAAGTGATGGGGGGGGGGGGGGGGGGGAG
>JAFGFP010000044.1 GCA_016931015.1 Dehalococcoidales bacterium | reverse complement strand
CTAATCCGTATTTTACTCCCTAAACGGCGAAAATTAAACACCAGCCACAAGTAACGCAGTCACGAAACCACCAGCCCGACCGAGTATCCGTTTGCTAGCTACAAGAGGCACGGCTAGTCGGCCTGCGCCAGAGCCAGGAGACGTCGGTAGCTCTCCCCGGGATCAGGCTGTAGAAACACGGCGCTACCGACACAAATAGCGTCCACACCCGTCCCGGAGACCCGGGCGATATTGCCCTCTTTGATACCGCCATCGACGGCGATTTCAATCCCCGAGCGCGCCCGGCGTAGCTCGGCCACCTTATCCAGAACCTCGGGGATGAAAGGGCTGCCGTAGAAGCCGGGGTTTACCGTGAGCAGGAGAACGCTGTCCACTTGAGCCAGTAAGGGCGACACCGCCGCCACCGGGGTCTCCGGGTTCAGGGCCAGTCCCACCTCCAGACCCAGCCCCTTTACCCGGCTGATTACCGCTTCGGGAGCGGGGCTGGCTTCGTAGTGGAATACCAGCCGGCTGGCTCCCGCCTCGCGGAATTCGGTGGCATAGCCGGCCGGGTCGTCGACCATGAGGTGGGCCTCCCACCTGATTTTAGGTTGCAGCGCGGCCATATCGGCACAAACCACGCTGCGCGAGGGCACAAAGCGGCCGTCCATAATATCCAGTTGAACGTAGTCGCAGAAGGTCTCCGCCTGGCGCACCATGCGGGCCAGGGCTTCTCTGTCCTCCGTCAAGATAGCCGGTATCACCTTAGTAAGCTTAGCCATAACATTTCTCCACTCTTAAGGTTACGCCGGAGCACCGCTGGCTTGATTATAAGGCCGGAATCGGTATATTCTGGGTGCAGCCGCAGTTACCGAAAAGGGGTCTTTCCGGGGCACCCGGCTAGTGCCCGACTAAGTCTAGCAGATTGCATTCCGGGTTTGCAACACCAGGATAGCAGCGTTAAAGGGAGGTTAAGACCATGGAAAGCCAGGTTAAGCTGAATAACGACCGGCTGGAGCTACTGGACAGGCTCAAGCAGGTCGCCCCCGACCTCGTGGACGCGGAATGGCAGTTTTTGAATACCGTCTATCGGGACGGGGCGCTCAGCAGCAAGATGAAGAGGCTGATTGCCCTGGGGATAGCCCTCCGCGCCGGGTGCACTAACTGCATCCTGGCCCAGACCAAGCAGGCCCTGGACGTCGGCGCCAGCAGCGGGGAAATCCTGGAGGTAATCGCCGTCGAGATGGCCATGAGCGGCACTACCGGCGTCGCCGAGTCGCTGAGAGTAGTCAAGCTACTCGACGAGCTGGGTAAGCTGTAACAAAAAGACAGCCCCGGAGGAGGTACTTTACTATCTCCCCCGAAGCTGATTAAGAACCGCCTGCCCTTCCCGGCGAGCGGTTATTATCTTAGAACTGAGCCGACTGGGCTTATTTAGAACCGGCGGCCCGTCTCTTCCTGAGCACCACCAGAACAACCACCAGAGCGGCAATGATTGCGATTCCAGCCTGAAGCGGCATCTTGTCCACCTCCTCTTTTCAATCTTAAAGCTAACCCCGGCGCCACCGGAGGCCACTTCTGTTTCCCACTAAAACTATCCGCACATAACTACTACTATTCAGATTAACCTATCACGCCCAGGCTAACAATCACCCAATAGAGCCACTTTTCAGGCAGGCAATACTACGATAGGGGCATATTCCCCGATGCTTAAGCCACATTCGGGCGGCATCCGGGAAACGGTTTAAGAAATGAGGAAACGGTAACCGGGAAAATACACCTAGACTTAAGGTTGTGCTGGCAACCTAAGACCAAGAAGAAAAGAAGGTTCTCCGAAGGTTATCTCAGGAGAATGCGGGCATCCACCACCCAGTAGCCCTCTCCCTGGGGCATGACCTTCACCGGGTTTAAGTCCATCTCCGCAATCTGAGGGATGTCCTCAACCAGCGCCGAAATTCTGAGCAGCAGGTCCTCCAGGGACTTGGTATCGCTGACCGGAGCGCCCCGGAAGCCGCGGAAGAGGCCGGCCATCTTGATTGAGTTTATCAGCTCTTTGGCATCCAGGTCGGTAAGCGGGTGCAATCTGATAGAGACGTCCTTAAGTAGCTCGGCGTATATCCCGCCGAGACCGAACATGATGAGCGGCCCGAAGAGGGGATCCTGGGTAACGCCGACAATGGTCTCGACTCCGCCCTTCACCATGCGCTGCACGGTGACACCGGCCATCTCCTTCTCACGGCCAATCTTGGTAAGTCGGTCTTTAATATCCTTGAAGGCGGCTCGCACCTCTTTTTCCGACCTGACGTCGAGGATAACCCCCCCGACATCGCTCTTATGCGAGATTGTGTCCGAGGCGAGCTTGACGACCACCGGGAAGCCCAGCTTGCGCGAGGCGGCGACCGCCTGCTCCGGTGTCTTGGCTACGGCCACCCCGGCCACCCGTATCCCGTAGCAGTCGAGCAGCTTTTCTATCTCACCGGGTGCCAGCCAGAGCGGCCGCTCGATGGTGCGGGTCAGCGCCGAGTCGACTATCTTCTGTGCCGCCCGCTGCCTTACCCTAATCCTGGGGATGGTTCCCTTGGGCCGCCTGAGCCACTCCCCGTATTTAGCCGCCTTAGCCAGCGCCGAGACGGCGTCTTCCGGGAAATCGTAGCAGGGGATAGTAGTATGGTCGGTAGCCAGCTTGCGGCTGGCGCTCTCCCGACCCATGAGACAGGCCAAAAGTGGTTTTTCGCTGCGCTTGAAGGCGGGGGCGGCCTGCTTTATGGCATTCTCCATGACCGATGCGGGCACGGTGGTCGCCGGAATGGTAATCACGATAACAGCGTCGAAGTCATCGTCTTTAGCCAGCACCTTGAGCACCCCGGAGAACTCCTCCTGGGTAGCCCCGGCGGTAACGTCCAGGGGATTATTGAACGAAGTAACGCGCTTGATAATCGAGGCCATCTTACTGGTCGTCTCCGGCGAGAACTGAGGCAGTACCAGACCGCTGTTCTCGCAGGCATCAGCCGCCAGCACCCCGGGACCGCCGCCGTTGGTCAGTATGGCTACCCGTCTCCCCTTGGGCGCCGCCTGGGCCGAAAGCAGCGAGGCCACGTCGAAGAGCCCGGCCATGGTGTCCACCTTGATAATACCGGCCTGGCGGAAGAGGGCCTCCGAGGCCACCTCCGAGGTGGCCAGGGCCCCGGTATGCGAGGCCGCCGCCCGCGAGCCGGCCGCAGTCGAGCCGCTCTTTACGGCCACGATTGGCTTACTCATCGACACCTGGCGCGCCAGACGGGCAAACTTACGCGGGTTACCGAACGACTCCAGATAGAGCAGGATGACCTTGGTCGCCGGGTCCTGCTCCCAGTACTGCAAGAGGTCGTTGGAGGAGACATCGGCGCGGTTACCGACACTCAAGAAGCTGGAGACGCCCATCTCAATATTATTTACGTAGTCCAAAATCGCCAGCCCCATGGCCCCGCTCTGGGAGAGGAAAGCGATATTGCCGTGCTTGGGATAGTAGGGTGAGAAGCTGGCGTTCATGCTCACCGCCGGGTGGGTATTGATGACCCCCATGCAGTTCGGGCCCACCAGCCTCATCCCGTGGCCCAGAGCAATGTAACGCAGCTCCGCCTCCCGAACGACTCCTTCACCGCCGCTCTCCCGGAAGCCATCGGAGATAACGATTACGGAGCGCACCTTCTTTCGGCCGCACTCATCGACGACCCCGGCTACCAGCCGCGCGGAGACCACTACTACCGCCAGATCGATATCGCCGGGCACGTCGAGCACCGAGGCGTAGGCCTTAACCGACCTCACCGACTCGGCGTTGGGGTTCACCGGATAGACGACCCCGGAAAAACCGCTCTCCATGATACACTCGAAGATAAGCTGCCCGATGGTGCCCGGCTGCCGCGAAGCCCCGATTACCGCCACCGAGCGCGGCGCCAGCAGTGGAGTCAGCGAGGCCAGGGTCGAGCTTCGCTCCCGCTCCTCCTCCAGTTGCACCACCCTCCCGGTGCGGGCGATGGGGAAGCTGACGTGATACTCACCCTCCTCAAGGTGGCTGATAATATGGAAGCCGTAGTCCCGGAAAACGGTCATCATTTCTTCGTTCTCGGCGAGCACGCTGGCTTCGAAGGTGGTTATGCCGTTATCGCGGGCGACGTTAGCCAGCCACTCCATGAGCTTGGTGCCGATGCCCTTGCCCTGATAGGGGTCCTCGATGACGAAGGCTACCTCGGCGGTGGTCTTATTGGGCAGCCGGTAGTAACGCCCGATGGCAATTATATCCTCCCGGCGCTCCCGCAAGACCTCGGCCACGAAGGCGAAGGCGTCCCGGTAATCGACGCCGCAGTAGCGAACGGCATCCTCACGACCGAGCCGGGGCACGTAGTGAAAACGCAGGTACTTGGTGCGGTCACTGAGACGGGAGATGAAGGCCAGCCAGCGCTCGACGTCGCCTCGCTTGATAGGCCTCAGCCTCATCCTCGAACCGTCCTTTAGCAGCACCTCGGTCTCGTACTGCGACGGATAGACTACCTCGTCGCTTGCCCCAGTCATACAGGTTACCTCCAATTAGCTAGCCGGCAATTACCGGATACGAATCTCGCTTCGCCGCCGCCACCACCCTAAGCGTCCCCCCTCTTGGTCGCCCCCGCCCTCACCAGGAATACGGGGCTGGTAACGCCGCGCAGCACCCGGGCCGCCACGCTCCCGTAGGCCCAGCGGCTCAGTCCCGAGCGGGCATGGGTCGACATGACGATGAGATTAAAGGGGTGGTCATTGGCATAATCGACGATTACCTCGGCCGGCGCTCCCGCCAGCGCCTCGATACGCACCTTAAGCCCGGTATCGTTAAGACGCCGGGCGACCTTGTTTAAGTACTGCTCGGTAATAATCTTCAGCCGCGCCGACTCACCACGGGCGTAGTCCCGCGGCATCACGTGAACGGCGCCGCCGGGCGTCTCGAAGCGGGCGCTAGGCGGATAGTAACCGAGGGCCGCCACCGGCTCGTACACCCCGAGCAGCACCACCTCCAGCGGCGCCACGCCGCGCTGCTTAGCTAGGGCCGCCACGTGGGGGAGCACCTCTTCCGCCAGCTCGGAGCCGTCAAGGGGCACCAGTATCGTCCGCTGGGGCCACTTATCGTAGACGATGCCCTCCGGAATCCCGGCGCGCACCAGCCAGACGGGAACCCGGGAGGCCCGCAGGACCCGGTCGGCGACGCTGCCCATCACCCAGCGTCTGATTCCGGAGCGGCCGTGGGTCGCCATGAGAATCAGGTCGATATCGTTTTCCTCGGTATAGCGCAGGATTTCATCGGCGGGGTAGCCCGTGGCCAGCTCCCCGCTCACCTTTACCACCCCACCCACCTCGCCAACCCCCACCCCGGTCTGCACCTCCTCCGACTGGCGCCTTATCAAATCGGCCTTGTGCTTGATATAGGCCCGGTGCAGGGGAACGGTCTCGCGCCCTGCCGAGTCGTGAACGTGAAGCAGGACGACCTCAAGACCCAGCCGACCCGCCAGCTCTTTAGTGTAGGGAAAGACCACCTCGGACAGCTCCGAGCCGTCCAGGGGAACAAGTATTCTCCGATACATGGTTAGAACCTCCATGATTAGACGCCTCTATAATGATAAGCCATCCGCCCGTCCATTATCAACATGGCACCCGAGGCGCGGCGTGCACCCAACCCCCCAAAGTGCTACAATCTATCGTAGTGAAAAAGTCAAACCAGGATAACGGCTACCCGGTTATCATATCGCCCCCGGAAAAGCACTTGCAAACTTTTCTTAAAAGTATTATAATTAGCACTAGTTAGATATTTCCTACTAAGGATAAGATGACCTCCGCTTTGTTGCCAAAGGGGTAAGACCGTATGAACGACCATATTATCACTGTCGAGAACCTGACCAAGAAGTTCGGGGAGCTGGTGGCGGTTAACGGCATCAACTTCGAGGTGGCCCCCGGGGAAATCTTCGGCTTTCTGGGCCCCAACGGAGCCGGTAAGACGACCACCATCAACATCCTGTGCACCCTGATTAAACCGACCTCGGGCAAGGCTACCGTCAACGGCTTCGACGTGGTGCGCCAGCAGAGCCAGGTGCGACACTCCATCGGGCTCGTCTTTCAGGACCCCAGCCTCGACGAGCGGCTCAGCGGGATGCAGAACCTCTACTTTCACGCCCTGGTATATAACGTGCCCGCCAAAATCCGCCAGCAGCGCATCGAGCAGGTGCTCAGGATGATGGAGCTCTGGGACAAGCGCCACGGCGTGGTGCGCACCTACTCCGGGGGCATGAAACGCCGCCTGGAACTGGCCCGGGGGTTGCTTCACCATCCCAAGGTGCTCTTCCTCGACGAGCCCACCCTGGGGCTCGACCCGCAGACCCGTAACCGCCTCTGGGAATACATCCTCGACCTGAGGGAGAGTGAGGGCCTGACCATCTTCCTGACCACTCACTACATGGACGAAGCGGAGAAAGCCGACCGCATCGCCATCATGGACTACGGGAAAATCGTGGCCCTGGATACCCCGGAGCGGCTCAAGGACATCGTGAGTCAGGATATCGTCGCGGTAACCACCGACGATAACGACCAGGCCGCCCAGGAAATCCAGCAGCGCTACCAGATCGAGACGCGGCGCGACGGTAACGAGCTCGTCTTCGAGGTGGCCCAGGGCGAGAAGTTCCTGCCCGCCTTCATCAGGGAATTCAAGACCAGAATATTAAGCGTCAGCCTGCGCCACCCCAGCCTGGACGATGTTTTTCTCAAGCTCACCGGCCATGAGATACGGGAAGAAAGCGCGGGCGATACCTTCAAGGCCATAGCCAGGCGGCACGGGTACCGTACCCGGCGCTAGGATAGGAAAACGGGAAATGATGAATAACCTACGCGGTGCTTACACCATCTGGTATCGTGATATGCTGCGCTTCTGGCGTGATAAAATGCGCCTGATCGGGGCTGTGGTGCTGCCCCTGCTTTTTCTCTTCGTCTTTGGCAGCGGCATGGGCAGCATGATGGGCGCCCTGAGCCCCGGCGTCAACTTCTCCCAGTTTATCTTCCCCGGCATCATCGGCATGACCGTACTCATGACCTCCTTCATGTCCGGGGTATCGGTAGTCTGGGATCGGGAATTCGGCTTCTTAAAAGAGGTGCTGGTAGCCCCCATCAGCCGCGCCTCGGTGGCCGCCGGAAAGACACTGGGAGCAGCCACCATCGCCGTGATACAGGGAGCCATCATCCTCTGCTTCGCCCCCCTCATCGACTTCTCTCTGGCACCAGCCACGGTGGCCCTGCTGCTGCCGTCCATGTTCCTGCTGGCCGTGGCCATGGGCTCCTTCGGGGTGCTCCTGGCGACCCGCATCAAGACCATGGAGGCCTTTCAGGCGATAATGCCCATGCTCACCTTCCCCATGATATTCCTGTCCGGGGTCTTCTATCCCATAGAAGCGGGCCCCGTCTGGATGAGCGTCATCAGCAAGATAAACCCAGCGACCTACGGCACTACCATCATTCGCCAGGTAGCCCTGCGCGGAGTACCGGGGGCCACCTTCGACCTCAGCCTGTTCGGGCATACCATGTCGCTCTGGGATAACGTCGGCATCCTGGCCGCCTTCGCCGCCGTCATGATTCTCCTGGGTATGCACTCCTTCAGCCGCCAGGAATAGCCTCTACCACCGACACCCCCGGCATTGACATCAAGTGCCGCCCGACCTATTATCAATAGCTGCGGGTAAAACTGAAAACCCCCGACTAAAACCCTCGGGAGGAACCAGCGCGGTGACGGAAGACAGGACGCAGTCTGGCGAGCTATACCGTCTCACCACGGGAAAGCCGCTGGCCTCTTTAAGCCCCTTCACCTCCCCGCTCGAGGAATACCAGGCCGCCTTCGCGGAGCGCGACCACCCCTTTATAAACCACTACTCATTCGAGCCGGGACAGGTAGTCAAAAGAAGCCTGACCCGGGGCGAGTTCTGGGAGCTGGCCCGGTCAGCGGCGGCCCACCTCAATCGAGCCGGGATAAGTAAGGGCGACCGGGTAGTCCACTTCTTCGACGCTAACAGCCTCTACGATCTCATCTTCCGGCTGGCGGCGGTGCTAACGGGCTGCGTACCGGTCACCATCAACTGGCAGGCAGACGATAACGAGCGTATCGTCTACAAAACCGCCGTAACCGAGGCCAAGCTGCTTATCCACAGCCGCCGCCTGGCGGAGCGGGTCGCCGAGCTAAAGCCCCGCCTGGGCAATATCTCCCTTCTGGAAGCCGAGGCGATAGCAAGGGATAAACTTACCGGCATTCCGACGCCGCCCGAACTCGACTGGGAAGACGAGCGCATCATCGTCTTTACCTCCGGAACCACCGCCCGGCCGCGCGGGGTCATTCTGCCACATCGCAGCTTTTTAGCCGACCGGCTCATCTTCGAAGACTACTTCGACATGTCCCCGGACGCGGGCCTGGATTTAGTTATCGTTAATCCGCTGCACCACGTTAACTCGACCGTGCTCACCGACTGGGGGCTACGGCGCCGCCGGGCGGTAGTGCACCTCTTGGAACGCTACACGACACCCTACTGGAAGATACTGGTCGAAGCCGCCAGCAAAAAGCGCCACTGGCTGGTGACGGCCCTGGTCTCCCGCCACTTCGACTTCCTGGAGTCCCTGGCTAAAGAATCGCAGCTACCGGTAAGCGAGACAGAAATCAAAAGGGCATTAGCGCAGACCGATATCTTAATCGGGTCGGCGCCGGTCGGCCCGAAAACGGTGGCCAATATCATAAGGTTCGGCCAGTGCCGACCCCACGTTCGCTTCGGGGCCACCGAGACCTGCCTCGAGACCATGGCCACCTCGACCACCATGTTCCCCGACGAGCTACGGGCGGCCTTCGAGGCGGGCTGGGCACACCGCTATCAGGGCAAAGAAGCCACCGGCTACTACATCGGGCGGGAGCACTTTCCCTTTACCCGGCTCCGGGTGGTAAAGTCCATCGACCCCGAGGCCAGTGGCTACCTCAAGGACTGCGCCCCCGGCGAGCCGGGCTACCTCATTACCCAGGGGGCGAACCTGATGCGCGGCTACGTCGGCGAACCCGAGGCCACGGCGGCCGTCTTCCGGGAGGGGTGGTACACCGGCCTTAAGGACATCGTCTTTACCTTAAGAAATCCGCGCGACGGCAAGCTGGACTACTATTGGATGAGCCGGGACTCCGAGCTCCTCATCCGCGGCGGGGCCAACTACGCCTACACCCAGGTGGCCGCCGAGCTGAGCCGCTTCGTAGCGGAAGATTTCACCCTGGCGCCGGGCCAGTTTCAGCTGGCCGTAATCGGCCTCAGGGTGGCAAGCGAGCATGAAGATAGCTGCGCCGTGACCATCGAGCTCAGCCGGGAAGCAATCAAAGCCAGGAAAGAGCTGGAAGCCTCGTTTCTGGAAAGGGCGACCCGGGCGGTTACCAAGGGCTGCCGCCCCGACTACCTGCGCCTGGCCCCAATCCCACGGAGCTTTAAGGGCGCCGTCGTCTACCCCCGGCTGAAAGAGGAATACCTGGAATCGCTTAAAGAAGGGACGGCGCTGAAACGTAATCCCCGTAGCTAAAGCCCATTAAGATAAAGCCCGCTAGCTTTAGCCATTTGATTTTACCACCCCAACTCTGCTTAAATAGGAGAGGATATAGGGAGGTAACAGATGGAAGAGCTCACGCTGAAGGCTACCACCAGAGAGGTACTGGGTAAGAAGACCCGGTTCCTGCGCCGCGAGGGTATCACTCCGGTGCACCTCTTCGGGCACAGCGTTAAATCACAGGCCCTGCAGTGCCAAACCGTCGAGCTCGTCCCGGTTATCGCCCAGGCTGGCACCACCACGCTTATCAACCTTGAGGTAGATGCTGAGAAGCGGTCCCGGAAGGTGCTCATCCGGGAAATCCAGCAGGACGTCTTCGGCAATGAGCTGCTTCATGTCGATTTCTACCAGGTAAGAAAGACCGAGAAGATAAAGGCCGATATCCCCATCGTTCTGGTCGGAGAGGCCCCGGCTCTGAAGCTAAAAGGGCGTATGCTGCTGCACCCCCTCTCCATCCTGAGTATCGAGTGCCTGCCGGATAATCTGCCCCACGAAATAAGCGTCGACCTGAGCTCTCTCGAAGAAGTAGACCAGGCCATCCACGTCAGAGACCTGAATCTGGGCGCGGATGTTGCCGTAGCTAACGACCCCGACGAGCTGGTGGTCAAGATAAGCGAGAAGGCGATATCCAAGGTCGTTGAGGAAGTCGCCGAGGCTGTCGCAGAAGAGGCTCCGGCCGAAGCTGAAGCCGAGGCCGAGACGGCGGCAGAGTCACCGTCCGAGTAGGCCACTGCACTTAGACTGTTGTTAGGACCCGGCGCCGATGATTATTGACTGCCATACTCACGTGTTCTCGCCCCGGATAAAGAAGAACCGTAAGCAATACGTCCAGGCCGACCCCTGCTTTGCCCTGCTCTACGAGCCGAAAAGCGCCCGGCTGGCCACCGCCGATGAGCTCGTTGCCGACATGGACAAAGAAGACATCGACATGGCGGTCATCGCCAACATCGGTTGGACTACTCACGAACTCTGCGTGGAGACCAACGACTATATCCTGGAGTCTATCGCCCGTTACCCCGACCGTCT
>JAFGFP010000043.1 GCA_016931015.1 Dehalococcoidales bacterium | reverse complement strand
GCTCGAAGGCCATGGCCGACTATTTCGAGGGCTGCCACCTGGTCGATAAGACGCTGCCCGCCAAGAACATCAGCAACTGGCTCTTGGGGGCGGCCAGCGCCATCATGAATGCCACCGGCATCGAGATAACGGAGTTCGGCGCTAAGGTCAGCCCGGAGCAGTTCACCCGGCTGGCGATACTGGAATCGCAGGCCGTCGTCAATGCGGCCACTGCCAAGTCGGTGCTTGAGGAGATGTACCGCACGGGCGATGGGGCCGACGAGATTATTAAACGGCAGGGACTGAGCCAGATAAGCGACCGGCCGGCACTCGAAGCCGAGGTGGTATCCGTAATAAGCAATAATGAGAAGGCGGTAGCCGATTACGAAGCCGGTAAGACCGAGGCCTTGAAATTCCTGGTCGGGCAGGTGATGAGGGCTACCAAGGGGCGCGCCAATCCAGGTCTGGTAAGCGAGCTACTAAAGGGAAAGCTTGAGGGGAAATAGATGCAAACTAATCTTAATATAGCCCAAATCTTATTATCCGTGGCCTTGATAGTGATTATCCTCTTCCAGGTGAGAAGCGGTGGGCTGGGCGGTATCTTCGGGCAGCAGAGCGGTGTCTACCGCACGCGGCGCGGGGTAGAGAAGGTACTCTTCCGACTGACCATCGTCTTCGTGGTCACCTTCCTGGTAATCTCAATCGTATCGCTCCGGCTCGGCTAAACCACCGTGGGAGGACAGCTCTGGAAGCCATAGAGACGGCCCGCCAGGTAGTAGCCACAGCCAGCGAAAAAAAGGCGACGGACATCGTACTGCTGGATACCCGCGGGGTGTGCAGCTTCGCCGATTACTTCGTGATGTGCAGTGGCGAGAGCAGTAAGCAAATCGAGGCCATCCGCGACGAAATCGGGCACACCCTGAAGAAGCAGGGCATCCGGCCCCACCACTACGAAGGAACCGTGGACTCCGGATGGCTCCTGATGGACTTCGGGGACGTTATCGTCCATATCTTCGCCCCCATCGAGCGCGAGCTCTACCAGCTCGACCAGCTGTGGAGCCTAGCGACCCCGGTAGTCAGAATTCAGTAACCAGGCCAAGCCCGCTAGGGAAAAATCTCGCCCTCTCCAAAGAAGAGCCTGATTTCCTGCGCGGCGGTCTCCGGAGCATCGGAGCCGTGAACGCTGTTATGCTCGATATCAATACCGAAGTCGCCCCGGATAGTGCCCGCCTCGGCCTTAGCCGGGTCGGTCGGCCCCATAATCTGCCTGATTCTGGCGATGGCATCATCGCCGCTAAAGACCGCAGCAACAATCGGCGCCGAGGTGATATAGCTTACCAGCCCCGCAAAGAAGGGCTTTTCCTTATGGACGGCATAGTGACGTCCGGCCAGCTCTCTATCCATGTGCAGCATCTTTACGGCTATCAGTTTGAGTCCCTGAGACTGTAACCGGCCGATGATAGTCCCGGCCAGTCCCCGCTCCATAGCATCAGGCTTAATAAGTACCAGCGACCTTTCTATAGGTTTCATCTAAACTCCTTTTCAAGATTTCTATGGGCTAGCCCTTAAAGAGGCTCATCAGCTTATCTACCGTGACCTCCTCCAGGCTATCAACCACGAGGTCGGCCTCGCCAAGCTCGGCCCTGGGGTTAGAGGTGGTTACCGCGATGCAGGTCATCCCGGCCCGCTTGGCGGCACTGACCCCGGCCAGGGCATCCTCGATGACCAGGCAATCCTGAAGTCGCACCCCCAGCTTCTTCGCAGCCAGCAAAAAGACCTGTGGGCTAGGCTTCCCCTCGGCGACCTCTCTCCCGGAGACGATAGCCTGAAAAAAGCCCTTTATACCGAGCTCCCGGGTAACCATCTCGATATTCTCTATCGGGGCGGACGAGCCCATCGCCTGAGGAATACCGTGCTCCCTAAGGGCCCGCATCAGCCCGATGGCCCCGGGCAGCGGCTTTATCATCCCGGCGGCCCGGCGGCGAAAGAGCTCTTCCTTCTCGGCGGTAATCGCCGCCACTTCGGCAGCGGGGACTCCGGCACCCAAGACGTTTTCAATTATGGCGTCGTTTCTCTTACCGAAGTTGCGCCTGAAGGCGGCCTCGCTGTAGTGGGCCCCCCGCTGCCGGAAGGTCTCCTGCCAGGCCCGGAAGTGATAGGGGGCAGTGTCGGCGATGACGCCATCCATGTCCCAGATTACCGCCTTAGTCTGATGGTTTACCGCCAGTGGACTGCTCCCATCGGTCATCAGAAAGAACCACCTCCGAACTAATAAACTGCGTGGCTTTAGCCGTAGCCACTACGGTGCCGTCCTGAAGAGTCAGGCTGGCTTCGGTATCGACATATCGTCTTTTCCAGCCGCTCACCCAGGCGGTGATAGTCAGGGGCTCGCCGATTCTCACCGGCCGCTTGAACCTGACCTCGATGGCCGCAGTAATCCCGGCCACCCTCTCGAAGCAGGCGACATAGCCCATGGCCTCGTCGAGCAGCGAACTCAGGATACCGCCGTGAATAATCCCCTGCCACCCCTGGTGGAACTCGGTCGGGGTGAAGCTGGAGGTCGCCACCTTACCGTCCCACTCAAACTCCAATTTCAAGCCGCAGGGGTTTCGCTTCCCGCAGCCGAAGCAGAGGTCGCTGGCGGCGATTGTCTCTTTCGGTTCGGTTGACATCTTCATCTCCACAGTCTATTTTTTATCACTTCTCGGTTTGGTAATGTGCGGCCGCCTCAGGTACATGGGACTTAACGAGGCCGGGCTGTCGAAGTCGCCGGCCGCCAGCCGCTTTTCGCCCAGTTCGGCCAGAAAACCGGCCCGCCGCAGCCGGGCCGCCGCCGAGACGATTAGCGCCTTCTCCCCGAGCCGCTCCCGCAACTGGTCGCCGAGCGCCTCGCTCAACTCGCCGCAGAACACGGTCTTTTTATCTATCCAGGCGCAGAGCGCTTCAACCGTGGTAATGTGCTCGGCGATAACCGGCTGCCAGCTATCACCTCTCATATCATAGACGGCGGCGGCAATCTCGCCCCGACCGGCGTTAAACAGGGCACCGACCGGGAGGCCGGCCCCGGCGTGCTGGTAGGCCGCCGCCGCCAGGGTGCTGATACCGACGATAGGAACACCCAGGCTCAAGGCGAGCCCCTTGGCCGTGCTGATTCCGACGCGCAGCCCGTTATAGCTCCCCGGGCCCCTGGCCACCGTGATACCCGTAACCGCCCCGAGCTCAAGTCCAGCCTGGCTCAACAGGCTGGTGAGGTAGGGGAGCAGGGTGATGGTGTGATTCTGCCCGCAGCGCCAGCTCAGTTCGGCCAGTATCTCGCCATCCTGTGCCAGGGCCAGGCTGGCGGTATCGGTTGAGGTGTCGATAGCCAGTTGCATCAGTAGTCACTCTTCTAGCGGAGGAAAAAGCTCTCTTAGCTCTGCCAGCAGCTCCCGGTAGCGCGCGCCGCTGGGCTTAAAGCGGAGGCGGCGCTCGGTATCATCCAAGAACTCTATCTCAATCCGGAAATGCTCGGCGGGCAGCAGCGCCCACCCCTTATCAGCCCATTCTACAACAGAGACGCCGCTCCCGTACAGGTAATCGTCCAGGCCCAGGTCATCAATTTCCTCAAGGCGCTCAAGGCGGAACAGGTCGATGTGGTACAGCTTCAGCCGGCCGGTAAGCTCTCTCACGATAACGAAGGAAGGGCTCAAGGCATAATCCGCGATACCCAGCCCCCAGGCGATACCTTGAGTGAGACAGGTCTTCCCGGCCCCCAGCTCCCCGACCAGGAGCAGGACATCGCCCGCTCGAGCCAGCTCGCCGATGCGGCGGCCAATCTCCTGAGTTTCTTCCGGACGGTGGCTTATGATATCAAGATGGGTTGATTTCATCTCTGCCTGAAGTGCTCCCAGCCGCCACTCGGTAGCTTAAAGGAATTTCCCTCACGGTCGAAAAGGGCTACCCCGTTTTCCGGGCCGGCGACCATGTCGCCGATTACCGTGACCGGGCACTCCATCATCTTAGTAATCCTACTGATAACCCCGGCGCTAGCGGTAAAGAGGAGCTCGTAGTCCTCGCCCCCAGAGAGCGCCAGCTCCAGGGCCCGCTCAGCGAAGGCCGCCTTAACCACCGGGTCAACGGGCACCGCGTTAACATCAACACGGGCCCCGAGCCGGCTTGCCTGACAAATATGTCCCAGGTCGGCGACCAGGCCGTCACTAATGTCTATCGCCGCTTCGACCCCTTGCTCTAAAAGCAGTCTGCCCTCCGCAAGGCGGGGGCGGGGATGCAGAAAGGCCTCTTTCAGACGAGCAGTGGTTCCGGCATCAAAGCGGAGCTTCTTAGCAAACATCTCCCAGCCGGCGCTGGCGGCGCCCAGATAGCCGGTAACCGCTATCTTGTCACCGGCCTTAGCCCCGGAGCGGGTGAGCATCTTTTCATCGCGATTCAGGGTACTGCCCAGGACGGTAATGTTCAGCGCCACCTGCGGGCCGCGGCTGGTATCGCCGCCGACGATAGCCACCCCGGACTCAAGCGCCAGGGCGGTCACCCCCTGGTAGAGCGCCCGGACATCCTCGACCTCGGTGTCCTCGGGAAGGGCCAGCGAGACCACGGCGTACTCGGTGATACCGCCCATAGCAGCGATGTCACTCAGGTTAACCGCGAGCGCCTTCCAGCCCACCTCCCACCAGGGGGTAACGTCCAGCGAGAAGTGGACGTCCTGAATAAAGGAATCGACGGTAACTAGCTGGACTGCGGCCTTACCGCGCCAGGCAGCGGCGTCGTCGCCGATGCCGATTAGAAGATTACTCCCGGCGGGGGTCTCTTTCTGCTGCGTGGGCGCAGCGACTTCCGCAATAAGCGCTATCAGCCCGAATTCACCCAGTTCCGAGACCTTCACAGGCAGATTATAGCATGCTCAGATTCAGGCTAACAACCAGAGATGCTAGCCACCGCCCGCGAAAGCTGCTATATTCTTTAGGGGATACCCGATACCCACGCAGTCAAGGTGCAACATGGAGGACACTTGAGAGAGACCCTGGGAACAGAGACGAAGCGGCTTCTGCACCGTTTCGGGCTGCGGGCCAGAAAGGGGCTGGGGCAGCACTTTCTCATCGACGAAGGCGTGCTCCAGACGATTATCCAGGCCGCTGAGCTAACCCCCGACGACACTGTTATCGAGGTCGGGCCCGGGCTGGGGGTGCTTACCAGGGAGCTCGCCGCCAGGGTAGCCCGGCTCTTCAGCGTCGAGCTGGACGGTAACCTGGCCGTCCTCCTGCAAAAGAAACTGGATTCCTTAAGCAACGTCAGCATCGTGAACGGGAATATTCTCGATATCAACCCGGAGACCATGCTTAAAGAGGCGGGGCTTCCCGAACCTACCAAGGGCACCTTAAGCTACAAGGTGGTCGCCAACCTCCCTTACTACATTACCTCGCCCGTGCTTCGCCATTTTCTGACTGCCCCCACCAAGCCCCAACTGATGGTGGTCATGGTGCAGCGTGAGGTCGCCGAGGCGATTACCGCTGAGCCGGGGCAGATGAGCATCTTAAGCGTCAGCGTCCAGTTCTATAGCCGTCCGGAGATAGTGAGCCTCGTGCCCGCCGGCTGCTTCTACCCGGCGCCGGAGGTTGACTCGGCGATACTGAGGATAGAGGTCTACCCCACACCGGCGGTCGCGGTTAGCGACCAAGACGGCTTCTTCAGCCTGGTGCGGGCGGGCTTCAGCGCCGCCCGTAAGCAACTGGCTAACTCCCTGGCGCAGGGGCTCAAGCTCCCCAAGCCCGAAGCCCTATCCTTACTACAAGAGGCGGGCATCGTCCCCCAGCGCCGGGCGGGGACGCTCACCTTAGAGGAGTGGGCCGGGCTGTGGCGGGTCTTCAGCCAGCTTAGGGAGGGCCGGACGGAATGCTGACCGTTTTCGCCCCGGCCAAGATAAACCTCACCCTAGAGGTGCTGGCAAAGTGCCCCGACGGCTTTCACGAAATCCGCAGCGTCGTCCAGACCATAGACCTGTGTGACAGGCTCCAGTTTCAGGCAGGCGATGGGGTTGAGTTTCGCTGCGCCGACCATAGCTGGCTGGCGTCAAAGAGCCTGGTAACCAGGGCCGCCAACCTAATCCGCGAGCAGACCGGCGGCTCCCAGGGGGCAGTAGTCACCCTGGATAAGCACATCCCATTACTCTCGGGGCTGGGCGGGGACAGTAGCGACGCCGCGACGGTGCTGCGCGGTCTGAGCCAGCTCTGGAAACTGGACTTAACTCATGAAAAACTCATCGGACTGGCTACCGAGCTGGGAAGCGACGTCCCCTTCTTTCTCCACGGCGGCACGGCCCTTCTTACCGGCCGGGGCGAGCTGGTAAGACCGCTACCATCCCTTAAGCAGACCTGGCTCGTTCTGATGCTGCCGCCGGTAGCCAGAGCGCCGGGAAAGACCGGCCGTCTCTATGCTCGTATCGGGAGCGAGCACTATACCAGCGGGGAGGCTACCTTAAGAATGGCCGACCAGATAGCCGGCCGGGGAGAGTTGCCATTAAGCATGATCTTTAACGTGTTCGACCGGGTGGCCCCGGACTGCTTTACAGGGCTCGGCGAATATTGGGAGCGCTTTCTCAGCTGCGGGGCCCCCGAGGTTCACCTGGCTGGCTCGGGGCCGGCCCTATTTACACTGAGCCGGGATAAGGCTCAGGCGGAGAGAATTTATAAGTCTCTCCGTAAGCAGGGGCTGGAGGCCTATCTCGCCAGCACCTCAGCAAATATAGATTATCCGTGACGAGCCGTATTATAATTCAATAAACCGGATACTGAAGGGGGAGCCAATGAGCAACACGCAGGACAATCTACAGGAAGCATTCGCCGGGGAGAGCCAGGCCAGCCGACGCTATCTCTACTTCGCCGAAAAGGCTGACGCCGAGGGACACCCGGTTATCGCCCGGCTGTTCCGGGCGGCATCGGAAGCGGAGACGGTTCACGCCCGAAATCACCTGAGGACGATGGGCGAGATAAAGTCGACCAGCGATAACCTTAAAGCCGCTATCGACGGGGAGCACTACGAGTTCAGCCAGATGTACCCCGGCTTCATTACCCAGGCCAAGGCCGAGACGAATCAACCGGCTGAGACCGTCTTTACCTGGGCGAACCAGGTCGAGAAAATCCACCACTCTCTCTACCGGCAGGCGCTGGAAGTCCTTAACGAAGCCAAAGACCTGAAGGACGAGCCCTACTTCGTCTGCCAGAGATGCGGCTACACCGTGGGCGGAGAGGCCCCGGAGAAGTGCCCGATATGCGGCGCGCCGCTTAAGACGTTCAAGCAGGTGGATTAGAAACCGACCGGCCGCTCTCTTTAGCCAGATTGACTATCAGCTTGACAAACCTGACCAGGGCGCCGACACCCAGGCCGATGGCTATCAGAATCATGATGACCAGGGCCACGGTCGGGAGGGCCGCCGCCGCACCCGCGTGAGGCACCACGCTGAAGTCGAAGGGGAACACCCGGATAAAGGTTATCACCGTTATCATGCCCAGGATGTGGAGCACAATCAGGATAATCTGGCGCACCAGGTATTTGTCCACGGCGATGGCAATACTGTGCCCGATGATAGAGAGAATCAGGGTTACGTTGAGAATCGGGAGCACCGAGCTGAGGTCGGGGGTAAAGAGCGGGTAGGCGTGCCACCGGGTAATGCCGTCGATAGCTTCACGCGAGTAGACGGCGAAGTATTTACTGAAAAAGTTAAAGAAGACCAGGAAGATAGAGCTCCAGACGATGTTGGCTACCGAGGCGGCGATTCTACCAACTCGGGTACCCTCGAGGTGAGCGTCCAGACCGGTTTTGGCCACCGGCACCTCCTTGGCGGCGGGCGGCGGCTCGGGTTCGCTGCGGGCGGGCTCTGCCGCCGGCGGCTGTAAATCTCCTTCCTGGATGCCGTCCAGCTTGGCCAGCAGCTTCTGGGCCAGCTCCCCAAAGACTGCCAGCTTCAACAGGCGGCCGTGATAGGTCTGGTACATCATAACCAGCCACAGCACGATGCTAATCGCCATGAAGACCCCGAAGACGATATTGGCGACCACTATCTGCGGCTGAAAGAACCAGTTCCAGCCCGGCTGTCCCCACCACCAGGGCGTCCAGCTGCGGACGGCATCGGCGATGGCGATGACAATACCCAGGATACCGAAAGTGACCAGGGACTGCATGGCGTGAAAACGGACTATCCGGTTCTTGCGCTCTATGATGAGAAAGATAATACCCGTTACCCAGACACCCAGGTAGCACAGCAGGCCGGCCGTGTTTGGCTTCAGGTTTGTGCTTGAGCCCGTGTCTCCTTCGGACTCACGCCGCGCTTTCTCCTCCTCGTAGATTTTCTTTCTTTCCTTCGGGGATAGCTCCATTACCAAGCCCTCCTCGCAGAATTATTCCGAACCGGATTATAGCCCTATTATAGACTAAGTCGCCTCCGTCAACCACTCCTTAACCAGCGCCGCTTCATCCTGCCGGCTGAGCGCTTCGCCATTCAGGCGGGCATCACGCAGCCGCTCCAGGAGCTCTTTTACCCGGGGGCCGGGGGCGACACCCATAGCTATTAAATCACTGCCGCCCAGGGCTGGCTTGACATAACGTAGTTTATGCAGGTAGCTTTCCAGGTGCTGCCGGGCCACCGGCGAGGCCGCCGCTATGGAGACGGCAACAACCGCCGATTGGGAGAACCCACAGAGGAGCCGGTAGACATAGCTGGGCTTAATCTCAGGGTAGGCTAGGGCCTTTATTTTAGCCTTGAGGCTAGCGGCATCGTGCACGACGCGGGCGACCGGCTTGGACAGCTTAAGGCTAGTGCTAAGCTCGGCGCACTCATCGCCGTTCAAACGGTAGGCAAGCAGCGCCAGATAGAGGGCAAACGAGGGCGGCTGGGGCAGGGTGAGCTTACGGGCTAGCCGGAACCTGTCTTCCAGCCAAGCGTCGGCCCTAAGCGCTGGGTGCAGCTTCTGAAGGACACCGAGCTCGTCGGCGCGGCACAGGACTTTCTCCGGACGCGCCTCCCGGAAAACGCACTCCAGCTCGTAGCGCAGCCGGTCGCCGCTGATGGTATTCAACTGCACAATATCCCGCTTGAGCCAGTTGAGGGTGGCCTCTTCCAGTTGGAAATCGAGCCGCTGCTCGTAGCGCAGCGCCCGCCAGATACGGGTGGCATCGTCGGTAAAGCTCCTTTCGTGCAGCACGCGGATTAGCCTCTGCGCAAGGTCGGTCTGCCCCCCGTAGTGGTCAATCAACTCGCCGTAACGGCCAGCGTCGAGCGAGACGGCCATGGCGTTAATGGTAAAGTCACGGCGGAAGAGGTCGCTCTCCAAAGAGCCGGGGGTGACGGTGGGCAACGCCCCGGGGTGTTCGTAGCTTTCGGAACGGGCGGTGGTAAAATCGACGCTGAGTCCCGCCCAGGTGAGCTTAGCCGTCTTAAAGCGGGGATGGGTGGTGATTTTGGCCGCCTTTATCCCGGCCAGTTCCCGGGCCAAGGCCACGGCATCCCCCTCGACCACCAGGTCGAGGTCGAAATTAGGCTTTCCCAGGAGCAGGTCGCGCACCACCCCACCCACCAGATAGAGGCTGAGCCCCCGCTCCGCAGCCAGCTCAGCCGCCGTCTTCATAAAGCCGGCAAGCTCCGCCGGCAGCCCCTCTTTAAGCTTACTAGCCAGATTGGTCGCTATCATATCCCGCATTATAGCACAGGTCGGGGGCGGCTTCATTGCTATCGGGCGCGGTTTCTCTTATAATGAAGCCCGTATAGCCCATGAGCAGAAAAGTAGTTTCCGTGGTCGGCATGGCCGGGTCCGGCAAGTCCGAGGTCGCCCGGGTATTTGAGGAAAGCGGCTTTAGCCGGGTGCGCTTCGGGGACATTACCGACCGGGAGGTAAAGAGTCGGGGGCTAGCTCTGAGCGAGGGGAACGAGCGCCAGGTGAGGGAGCTTCTGCGTAAAAAGCACGGCATGGCGGCCTATGCCAAGCTGAGCCTGCCCGATATTGACTCCGCCCTAGAGCACGCCGACGTGGTCATCGACGGGCTCTACTCCTGGGAGGAGTACCTATTGCTCAAAGACTACTACGGAGACAGCTTCCACATGGTGGCCGTTTATGCCTCGCCGAGGGTAAGACACGCCCGACTCGGCCGGAGGCCGGAGCGCCGCCTGACGCCGGAGGAGGCGGCCAGCCGGGACCGTGCGGAAATCGAGAACGTCAATAAGGGCGGGCCCATCGCCGTGGCCGACTTTACCATCATTAACGAGTCCTCTCTGGAGAAGCTGAGGGGCGAGGTTAAAGAGGTCATCTCGAAGTTAAAGAGGTCGTGAAGTCGTTATAAAAGGGGTCGCGAAGTCTTTGCGAAGAGAGTCTTTATAAAAGGGTTTTCGAAGTCTTTATGAAAGAGTCTTTATGAAAAGGCCGGATACCGACGAGTATTTTCTGAAGATAGCCTCGGTGGTCGCCGAGCGCTCGACCTGCCGCCGGCATCACGTCGGCGCGGTCGCGGTGCGCGATAAGCACATCCTGGCCACCGGCTATAACGGTGCCGCCGCCGGCCTCAAGGACTGCCTTGAGCTGGGCTGTCTCCGGGACGAACAGGACATCCCTTCGGGTACCCGGCACGAGATATGCCGGGGTATCCACGCCGAGCAGAACATCATTATCCAGGCCGGCCTGCACGGCGTCAGTCTGGAGGGGAGCACCATCTACTGTACCCACACCCCCTGTATTCTGTGCGCCAAGATGCTGGTAAACGCCAAGATACACCGCTACGTCAGCTTCGGGAAGTACAGCGACAGTCAGTTCGTGGCCCTCTTCCGGGAGGCGGGGATAGAAGTTGACATAAAGAAAAGGCCGCCGTCCGAGATAAGCTACCTGGACTAGCCCTGCGGTGGCTTTTGCAGCACCTCGATGAGCCGGTACATATCCTCGTAGGCACTGCCGAAGTCCGGGGTTACTTCACGGTACTTCTCTTTTAAGGCGCTCATACGCCGGGCGAACTGCTCCTTATCACCGCTGGCTACCAGCTCCGCCCAGTCCCTAACCTTATCATTAAAGTTCCGTTCGACCTGGGCAAGCTTGGGCAAATGCATCTGCAGGGAGGCATAGAACTCCGGGTCCTCGGAGATAACGCTCTCCGTCAGGGTAAGCAGCAGCCGGAAGGTAACGCCGCCGATTGCCCCCAGCTGTTTCAGCCGGTCGAAGCCGAGCAGGGCGTCGGCGGAGGCAATAGCGATAAAGTGCGCCAGCCCCAGCACCACCGCCATCGTCTCGTCATGCTCCTCGGGACTCATCAGGGTAGCCCTAGCCCCTCTGGCTTCAAGGTAGTCCTTGACCTTTTGGGCCAGGGCTGTCTCCTCATCATTGGTCGGGGTCAGGATAAAGCTGCGGTAGGCGATGTCCTTAGCCCCCGGCCCGAACACGGGATGTCCCCCGAGCACCACCCCCGCCTTGATGTGCTGATGCATCTTGGCTACCGGAAACGCCTTGATAGAGGTAACGTCGATAATTAGCTGCTCCGGCTCGGTGTGGGGCCCAATCTGACTAACGACCGCCTCGAAGCTCTCGATGGGCACCGAGATTAACACCGCCCGGGCCCCCTTGACCGCAGCCAGGTTGTCGGTAGTGGTGCTAACGTCCAGCTGCTGTCCGGCCTCTCTCAGCTTAGCCTGGTTTCTGCCGGTTATGACTACCTCGTAGCCCTCCTGCCTCAAGAAATGGGCGAACCAGCGCCCCATCTTCCCCGAACCGCCGATAATGGCTATCTTCAACTGCCTACCTCACAGTCCTAGCTACTTCGCCCTGGGGTAAGAACCCAGGACTTTTAAGAATACCGAATAGGGCTCCAGGCTACCCAGAACCTCCCGGACGATATCATCCTCCCGGTGGCCCTCGAAGTCCAGGTAGAAGTTATACTCCCAGGGCTTGTGCCGGGTGGGGCGGGACTCAATCTTGGTCAGGTTGATGCCCCGCTCGGCGAACTCCCGGAGGAACTCATAGAGCACCCGGGGCCGGTCCTTAACAGAGAAGACTATGGAGGTCTTGTCGTTACCGGTTGGCGGGGAGTCATCCCGGGAAAGGACAAAGAAGCGGGTGAAGTTATGGGGGTTATCCTCTATCTCGCGGGCGATTACCTTCATCCCGTAGATTTCCGCGGCGCGCATACTGCCGATTGCCCCGTCCTCGGCCAGGCCCTTCTCCTTTATCAGCTTGACGCTACCGGCGGTATCGTGGGTCGGGATTAGCTCGCAGTCCAGATGCTTGAGGAAGGTCCTACACTGGCCCAGGGCCTGGGGGTGAGAGTAGACCCGTTTTATCGCGTCCAGACGCGTCCCGGGGTTGGCTATCAGGCAGTGAACGACCCGTAGCTCCAGCTCGCCGCACACCTTTAGGCTCGAATCCAGGAGCAGGTCGTACGACTGGCTGATGCTCCCCTCCAGCGAGTTCTCCACCGGGATGATACCGAACTCAACCTCATCCCGCGCCACCAGCCGGAAGACTTCGTCCAGGCTGTCGCAGGGCCGGGTGGTTGCCAGCGGCCCGAAAAACTGGAGGGCGGCCTCCTCGCTGTAGGCACCGGCTTCGCCGGGGAAGGCGACCTCGGTGCCCTGGGTACGACGGCAGACCTTTATTATCTGCTGGTAGATACCCTCGACGACCTCTTGATTTACCTTTTCGCTCCGGGCCAGGTTCCTGATGTGACCCAGCACCCGTTTTTCCCGAGCCTGGTCGTTAACCCGCTTACCCTGGGCGCGCTTCTCAGCGCCTATCTCCTGAGCGACACCCATCCTCCGGCCGATAAGCTCAACTATCTCAGCGTCAATGGCGTCTATCTTCTTTCTCAGTTCTTCCAAGCTCATGCTATCACCTTAGGAATCAGTCCCGCTCTAAGCGCCAGGTCGCACAGGGTGAGCGCCATGACACTCTCCACGACCACTACCGCCCGGGGCACAATACAGACATCATGCCGCCCGGTTATGGCGACCGTGGCGGGCTCCATGTCTTTGATATTGACCGTCGGCTGGCTCTTACCGATTGAGGGCGTCGGCTTAACGACCACCCTGAGCACCACGGGCATACCGTTACTCAACCCCCCCAGGATGCCACCGGCATTATTGGTTACGGTGACTATCTTGCCGTCCTTCAGGGCGAAGGGGTCATTATTCTCGGAGCCCTTCTTGGCGGCCGCCGAGAACCCCGCCCCGAATTCGACCCCTTTGACCGCCGGGATAGCTAACATAGCTTTAGCCAGTTCGCCGTCCAGGGTATCGAAGACCGGCTCGCCCAGGCCCACGGGCACGTTAAGCGCCACTCCCTCAATGACCCCACCAAGGCTGTCGCCTTCATCTTTAACGGCCTCGATTGCCTTTATCATCTCCTGAGCCGCCTTCGGGTCGGCGCACCAGAGGGGGTTCCGAGCCCGGTTCTCCCGTATCTCAGCTAGACCCTTCGGCTCGGCCGCAATGCCGCCGATAGCCACGGTGTGCGCCAGAATCTCAACCCCCAGGATAGCGAGCAGCCTCCGGGCGACGGCGCCGGCCATGACTAAGGCCGCCGTGTTCCTCCCCGAGAACCGGCCCCCGCCCCGGTAGTCGTTAAAGCCTCCGTACTTCACGAAGGCGGTATAGTCAGCCTGCCCCGGTCGGGGGAGAAACCGAGTCTTCTCATAGCTACCGGAGGCAACGTCCCGGTTCCAGACCATAAGACAAATAGGGGCTCCACTGGTTTTCCCGTTAAAGACCCCCGCGATAATCTCGACCTTATCCGCCTCTTTTCTCTCGGTGGCGGCGATACTAGCGCCCGGCCTTCTCCGGTCAAGCTCGCTCTGGATGTCGTCCTCGGTGACCGCCAGGCCCGCCGGGCAGCCGTCGATAACCACGCCCACTCCACGGCCGTGACTCTCGCCGAAGCTGGTTATCCTGAAAAGTTTACCCAGGCTGTTAGCCACTTTGCTTTACCTCGCCGCCGATACTCCCTAAGACCCCCCAGAAATCGGGGAAGGTCTTGGAGACGCACTCGGCTTCATTTATCATTGTCTCCCCGGCCACGGTACCCAGCACCCCGAAGGCCATGGCGATGCGGTGGTCGTTATAGCTCTCGATACTGGCCCCCTTCGGGGTGGCCCCGGTAACAAGCAGCCGGTTCTTTTCCTCCCGGACCACAACGCCCATCCGCTCCAGCCCCTTCCGGACGGCGGCCACCCGG
This sequence comes from Dehalococcoidales bacterium, assembly GCA_016931015.1. GTDB lineage: Bacteria > Chloroflexota > Dehalococcoidia > Dehalococcoidales > UBA5760 > UBA5760. The sequence continues at coordinate 3,698 of JAFGFP010000043.1, read as the reverse complement.
TTCGATTCCTTTATCCGGGCCCGCTCGATGCCGGAAAACTCGCTGGTGCCCTCGGCCACCGCCGCCAGAACGGCCACGGTCGGCAGCAGGTCGATAACGTCCGCCAGATCAGCCCTTATGGCATTCAGTCTTGATTTTCTCACGGTTATGGTGCTCTTGTCTATCTCGATTTGAGCGCCCATCTCTCTCAGAAAGCCGAGCAGCGCCCGGTCGCCCTGAAGGCTCTCCGGATTGAGGTTGGTTACGGATACCGGCCCGGAAAGCGCCCCCAGCGCCAGAAAGTACGAGGCCGAAGACCAGTCACCCTCCACCGTATATCGGGCCGGTTTATATCGCTGCGGGGCCGCCTTAAACTCCCGCAAGTCGGGAGTAGCGGCTACTTTAATACCGAACGACTTAAGAGAGTCCAACGTCATCAGCAGGTACGGCTTCGACTCCGGTGCCGTGGTCAGCCGGATAGTGACCTCTCCCCCGGCGAGCGGGGCTACTAAAAGCAGCGCCGAGACGAACTGGGAGCTGATGTCGCCGGGGAGCTCGGTAAGCCCCCCTTCAAGCCCACCCCCTTTAACCACTAGCGGCGGCAGTCCCCCTTGAGCCGAGCAGTCTACGCCCAGCTGCCGGAGCGCCGCGACCAGCGGCCCCACCGGACGCTTCGCCAGGGACGGCCCGGCGGTGAGACGGCACTCGCCGGGAACCAGAGAAGCGATAGCAGCCATGAAGCGGAGCGTCGCCGCCGAATCGCCGCAGAAAAGCTCGGTCTCCGGCTCACGGAAGCTGCCCCCGGTAACCCGCCAACGCTCCTCATTTTCCGCGCTGACTTCGCGGGTGATTTTGACGCCTATGGCACGCAGCACGTTAAGGGCAGCCTCGGTATCATCCGAGATTAAGGGGCTTACTACTTCGCTATCACCCTGCGCCAGGGCGGCGCACGCTAGACCGCGAATGGTATAGCTCTTCGAGGCCGGAGCCCTTACCGTCCCGCTCAGCTCGCTCTTAGAGACGGAAGCCTTCATATTCCTTCAGCCTGTTTATTATCTCATCCACCACGGAGGCGACGTCTATCGGCGAGGTATCTACGGTAATCTCGGCGGCCCGCTCGTAGAAGGGACGGCGGAACTCGAGAAGCTCCCCGATAGTCCGGGCGGGGTCGGGCACCTTAAGCAGCGGCCTTTCTTCATCGTCGTTCACGGTTCGCTTCAAGATGGCCTGCGGGGAGGCGGTGAGATAGACGATTACCGCTCCCTCTCGCAAGCGGTCGATATTTATCTTGTTGAGGACGACGCCGCCGCCGCAGGCGATAACCGCCTTCTCCTTACCGGCGGCCTCTTTGGTGACCGCTATCTCAAGCTCGCGGAAGGCTATCTCGCCGTCGCCTGAGAATATCTCGGGGATGGTCTTACCCGCCTTCTTTTCAATCAGGGGGTCAAGCTCGATAAACTCCCGGCCCAGCTTCTCAGCCAGGGCCCTACCCACCGCCGTTTTACCCGTCCCCATGAAACCGATGAGGGCAACGCTGGTCTTCATGGCCTGCCCCCGAGCATCTTGATGGCTTCCCTTTTCATAAGCCCGACCGGGGCCTGCTTACCCGTCCACATCTCGAAGGCAAGGGCCCCCTGCCCGACGAGCATATCGAGCCCCATCACCGTCTCGGCACCGGCTTGAGCCGCCTCCGTAGCCAGCCGCGTCTTCAAGGGATTATAGACGATATCGAAGATCACCATGCCGGCCCGCAGTAAACCAGCCGGTACCGGACTCTCACCACTGTGCGGGCTCATGCCGACACTGGTAGCGTTGACCACGATGTCGGCGCTATCCAGAGCAGCCTTCAAATTAGCCGCGTCCGACTCAAAGGCATTAACCTCTTTGCCGAAGGCATCGCTAATCTGGCGGGCCAGCGCCTCCGCCCAGTCCAGCTCCTCGCGCCGGTTGAGGATGACCAGTTCGGCCCCGCTATCGGCGAGGATAAAGGAGATAGCCCGGGCAGCACCGCCCGCCCCCAGGATAGCCACCCGTTTCCCGGCGGGCCCGAAGCCCCTGTCACGCAGCGCCTTAAGGAAGCCGGTGGCATCCGTGTTGTAGCCTTTAAGGAAGCCGCCATCGTTCAAGATGGTATTGACGGCGCCTATCTTCTCGGCCAGCGGGTCCAGTTCGTCCAGGAAGGGGATAACGGCTACTTTATGGGGGATGGTAACGTTGAGGCCCCTGATATTAAGGGCCCTCATGCCCGCGATGGCCTGGGCCAGCTCTTCAGCCCGGACCCGGAAGGCGAGGTATACGTAATCCAGACCCAGCTCGTTAAAGGCGGCGTTATGCATCACCGGCGACATGGTGTGTTCAACAGGGTCGCCGATGAGCCCGCAGACCTTAGTCTTTCCCGATATATCGTGTTTCATCTTTTCATCATCCCGTATAGCTTTCTTAATTGGCCCAGCTCCAGCTGACCGGGAGCGGACTCCTTACCCGCACCGAGGGAGGCATAGGTGAAATAGCCCCCGACCAGGGGCGAGAGCACCCGGCTCAACATACCCAGTGGCCCCATGGCAAACGAGACCACCTTTATTTTGGGGAATTCGGCGATAAGTTGCAAGGTGGTCAGGTTATCGCCGAAACCCTGCGCCGTGGTAATCACCTTGCAGATATCAGCCCCGGCGCTGAGCTGCTTTTTAACTATCCCTTTTAGCTCGGCAAGCGGCGGCGTCTCCTCCAGTTCGTGGAGCGATACCAGGCACTTGGCCTTCTTTTTAAGAAGCGGTATCGCCGCCGCCAGGTTAGCCGCACCGAGCTCAATATCAACGATTGCCGCCCCCATTTCGACCGCGGTAATCAGCTTCTCCAGCTTGGCGGCATCGTCACCCTGCCACTTGCCCCCCTCGACCCGGCTCCTGAGGCAGGCTATCCAGGGCTTCTTTAAATGAGAAACCAGGTCGGGCCACTCCTCGCCAATGAGGTCGAGGCGAAGCTCGAAGAGGTCGACCAGAGGGGCCGCCTCTCTTAGCGCCTTTGGGTCGTTATCGATAACTGCGGCACAGATTCTGGGTTTCACTTTAAGGCTCCTTACGCTAACTGGCTAAGACATGCCTCACCAGGGACAGGTTAATGTCATCGGTAATAAAGACCCTGCCCAGCTCACGGGGCAGGATAAATTTCACCTTACCACCCGAGACCTTCTTATCGTGCTGCATTGCCGAGACCAGGCTCTCCACGTCCAGCCCCGGATTCTCGGTAGGCAGGCCGACCTTTTCTAAAAGGCTTTTAAGGCGCTCCAATTCGCCCCGCCCGAGAATGCCCATCTCGCGCGAAATCCGGGCCGCCGCCATCATGCCGATTGCCACCGCCTCCCCGTGCCTCACCCCAAAATCGGATACCGACTCAATAGCGTGCCCGATGGTATGCCCGTAGTTCAGGGTAGCCCTAAGCCCCCTCAGGTCATGCTCGTCGCGCGAGACCACCTCGGCCTTAATCTCGACCGAGCGGGCGACAATCTTCTCCAGCACCGGCTCGTCGAAAGCCTGCACTTGGGCCAGGTTCTTCTCAAGATAAGCGAGCAGACCCCGGTCCCGGATGACGCCGTATTTTACTACCTCGGCCAGGCCGTCGCTCAAGGTCTCGGCATCGAGGGTCTTCAGGGTAGTAATATCGCTAATCACCAGCCGCGGCTGGTAGAAGGCCCCGATTTCATTCTTCAACTGGCCGTGGTC
>JAFGFP010000042.1 GCA_016931015.1 Dehalococcoidales bacterium | reverse complement strand
GCTCTCACCAGCTTCGGTGAAATGTCACTGGTAGAGGAAGCCTTGAAGGCTGGTGCCGTAAGCTACTTACTGAAGAATGTCTCGGCGGATGAATTAGCTGCTGCTATTCGGGGGGCTGCCACCGGGCGCTCTGCTCTGTCGCCGGAGGTGGCACGTTTACTGATTCAGGATATCCGGAAGCCCGCCAGCAAAGATTATGACCTCAGTGACCGCGAGCGCGAGATACTCAAACTAATGGTAGATGGGCTATCCAACGTTGCGATAGCCGAACGCCTGATAATCACCCAGTCAACAGTGAAGTTTCACGTCAGCAATATCCTTTCAAAACTAGGGGTCGGCAGCCGCACTGAGGCGGTGGCCCTCGCCCTCAGGCACCACCTAGTCTCCTGACTAGGCGAAGAGCTAGACATTTCTCCAGTTATTAACTATCCGGATGCCAGATGCCCCAGGCGGCGATTTGTTCTATCCTCATAATAATGAACGGGGGCGATTTAATTCATCTTACCGGCGGCCTGCGTGTTTTACTGGCAGAGAGACGGCCCGACGTCCGCTCAGCATTGAAACTGGCCTTGGAAGAGCTGCTGAGGTTTGAGGTGGATGCCGAGGTTACCAGCCTCGATGAGCTAGAGGAGAGGCTAAGGTGCTGGTGTCCTGAGTTACTGTTACTTGACTGGGGGCTAGTGAGCCGGAGAGCGGTGAAAGCTCTGCTGAAAATACGCACTACCTGCCCCGGTATCAGGATCATTGTTATCGACAATAACGAGGAAAGCAGGCAGCGGGCTCTTAAAGCTGGGGCAGATGACTTTGTATCGAAGGGGAGTCTCCCTAAAACCCTGGTTGAGCTATTAAAGGTTTACGGTAAGCAAGACCGGCCGGAGACTGTTAGCCGGGAGGACGAACTGCAAGGGCTCGTAACGTAGTTAAAATCTAACTGAAGCGCGGCATCCTGGTCTGGCTTGCTTAGTTCAGAGATGTTCTAGGGATAGAAGATAGATAAGGCGGTGGATGCGGAAGACTTGGGGATAAGTTCATTTATCAGGGCTGCGGCAGTAAGTCAGTCTCAAGTGCCGCTGGTGGCGGCACTCTTGGAAGGGAGTACCAGCCCCCGGTTAATATCGAGATTAAGATATTCTTCGAATTACCGTTAAACCGGGCCATCACGATAGAGAAGTAAGTGATGGGCCTCTCAACAAGAAGTTTTGCCGTGTAGAATGCTTAACGGCCGAAGGTGAAGCCAAAGCTTCCGCTGCCTCCTTGTCCTCCTTGATTAGGCAGGTGAGGAATCAGCCAGGAAAGAAAGGCGTCTTCACTCCTCGTCTGCATGAAGACCCTACCCGACCCCGTGTAGGTGCATACCAACCCTTCACCGCTGAAGAGTGTGGACTTCAGCCCGCCTACTCGCTTTAACTTGTAGCTAACGCTCTCATCAAAGGCTACCATGTGCCCGTTATCTATCGTGTATGATTCTCCTGCCTTCAGCTTAATTTCGTGGATAGCACCGTAGCTGGATAGGAAAAGGTCGCCCGTGCCCCGTACTTTGAGCAGGAATAGGCCCTCCTTAGCGAAGAAACCTTTGGCGCCAGCCCATTTCGTGTCTACCGAAATATCCGGCGAAGAAGCTATGTATGATGAAGACTGGACAAGAATAGTTTCGCCGTTCAGCTGAAGATGAACCATGTCCCCTGGCAGAGGCGGTGCTAGGGTAAGTTCACCGGGAGCAGTAGCCGCTTTAAATGTATTCATGAAAAAGCTCTCGCCCCCCAGAAAGCTGCGCTTTAGCCCAGCGAAAAGCCCACCCTTTACACTGGTTTCTATAGTGATCCCCTCCGACATGGAGACCATTGCCCCAGCTTCGGCAGTAATAGCCTCCCCAGCGTTCAGCTTTACTCTAGCTAAAGAGTACGAAGGTTGATACAAGATTTCAGACTCCATCAGTCCCTCCTTAATTTGGATTCGGTATGTAGATTATAACACGCGAGCACGATTGAATTGTCGCTAGAAGTGGAACACGTTTGGGCGGATATTACGGTAGGTAAGTGCCCTCCTCTTTATTATGAATTATGACAGCAGTTTGTTCCAAAGGACTGGCTCCTGATGTTCGCGCAGTGGTGATAAAACTGTAATTGACTTTGTTTAAGGCTCGTATTGGAAAACTTCCTCCAAGGTTACGCCGAGGGCCTTCGCGATTCTAAAGGCCAGTTCGAGCGAGGGGCTGTATTTCCCTTGCTCCAGGGCGATGATCGTCTGCCGCGTGCAGCCTGCCTGCTCGGCCAGCTCCTCTTGTGTCATCTCGCTATGCTCGAAGCGGAGCCGTCGGATACGGTTGCTTACTTTAGGCATGAATCTACATTCTCCGGTAGCCGGCTAGAATTCCGGCGGACTGAGCTATCATGCTCACAATCAGGCTCGACATGAAGATGAGGAACAGGAAAACAAGCGGTATCTGTCCTGCCTCATGGTATGCTTTCGATAGCGCAATTACCCAGACTACCAGTGAAATGATGACGGCCAGCCACTGGGTTCGCGGAGACCGGTCCATTATCTGCTGGTCACGCTCGTCGTACTTACCCCGTTTCCCGATAATGGTGCGAAACAACATCAGGTATACGACAAGGCCACCAATCCAGAGACCGTCAACGACTAACCTGAATCCCTGGTTAGTGTCGAAGGCGCTGACGCCTCCCTGCGTTGCGAGAACTATGATAATGGCAACCGCCCAGGCAATCCCGAACACCAAGCCGTATAAGGCCCTTTTTTGTAGTGGCGCCATAGTTCAAGTCCTCCGTGTTTAGTATGGTTTTATGTTATCAGTGACTTAATGTAATGCATAACAAACAAAATGTCAAGTATATATTACATTAAACGGCGTCAATGCCAGTTTGACAGGATGTTCCATAGTAGCTATCCAGGTAGGAGGTGTCCGGTTTTGGTAGCAGAACGGTCTATTTGACGGCGATTTGCCTTACATTGGGGCGGGCCTGCCCCAGGGTATTGAGAGAAGGATAGGGGATTATCTCCGCTTTCGCTTTACGAAGCCGAAACGGATTTTCTTGCCGTTTTGCTGCTGGCTCTTCTTATTTACGTTCTCGATGAAGGTTTTCAGGTCGCTAAGAGATTTGTCGGCCATTTTGATTAAGTCACTCCACTTTCGGTAGGTCGGGAACTATGCTACATTGTATCATAGATCTTGCGGTCAAGGCCATTACGCCGTGAGCAAATGCCGGGGAGGATACCGGAGAGAAGGAGACAGGCCTATCTCCAGGTCTTGGGAGTGGCCACGAAGGGGTGGCCTTCCCGTTCGAAGTCAGGGGTATATTCTTCCGGGGACCCCATTCCCTGTACCCAGCCGTTTTCCAGCCCTAAATCATTCAGCAACCGGAGCACCGCTTCGTACTCGGCGGTCGAAATCTTCCTGGCAAGTAAGGGGATTTGACGGGCCAGGTGCTGCGGTAGGTATTGAGACATTATGCTCACGGTCACCGCCGGAGAGAGCTCCCGGGCCAGCCAGGTCAGGGATTCCTCGCAGCCGGCAAGCCCGTTGGGCAGAATAAGATGGCGCACGATTAGCCCTCGCTGCGCCAGGCCAAACTCATCCTGCACCAGATTGCCCACCTGTCGCTGCATCTCTTTGATGTTTTCCCGTGCCCGGGCTACGTAATCCGGGGCCTGTGAGAACTCCTCGGCCCACTTATCGGAGGCGTATCTTAGGTCGGTCAGGTAAATACTGATTATGCCCTCGAGCTCTTTAAGAGAGCTGATAGCATCATAACCGCTGGTATTGTAGACCAGCGGCACTCTGAGCCCCATGGGCACGGCCTCTAGCACGGCCCGAACCAGCTGGGGGACGAAGTGAGATGGCGAGACGAAGTTAATGTTATGGCAGCCCAGCTCGTCCTGGAGGTAGAGCATCCTCTCGGCTAGGGCGTGACAGCTTATCTCCTTCGATTTTTGTTTCTCCCAGTCCTGGCTTATCTGGTAGTTCTGGCAGTAAACGCACCTCAGGTTGCAATTGCCGAAGAATATTGTCCCGGAGCCTCTGATTCCTGAGATGGCGGGTTCCTCGCCGTGGTGAGCACATACCGCCGAGACTATGGGGAGACGACCGGAATGGCAAAACCCAGCCTCATCTTCTAGGCGGTTGACACGGCATTCCCTGGGGCAGATATCGCAGGCGGCTAAGCGGCCTTCCAGCCGATTAGCCCGGCGCTCAAGTTCCCCGGAGTGATATAGGGCAATATAGCCTGGTTCCATATGCGTCATATGCCTCACTGACGATATTGGTGCGGGCTGGTAGTAGACACTTTAGTTTTTCTAGGGGCGCTTGTCAATCCGGTTGATATAAATAGTGACGTTCCTTCAGGGGTGATAAATTTCCAGAAGCGATAGCCATGGTATATAATAGTATATAAATCTAAATCAGGAGGGGTGGTATGAAGATAAAGCGATGGTTACCGGTGCTCTTAGCCGCTCTGTCACTCGGTCTGCTGGGCCCGTCTCTCATGTCCTGTAGCGGAGAGGTCAGTTTCACCACGGCTCGGCTTTCGGAGATAACCATGGCCAAGAGCATTGACCAGGAGACCTACCAGCCGATTGAAAAGACGGATACCTTCGGGGTTAACACTCCGGAGATATTCCTGTCGGCCAAGTTCTCGAATGCTCCGTCCGATACCGAGGTTATGGCGGAGTGGGTGTATGTCGAGGGTGAGGCTGAGGAATTAAAGAATTATCTCATCGACTCCGTATCAATTAACGTCTCCGGTACCGACTATCTCTACTTTGCCATGCCCATGCCGGGACAGGGCTGGCCCCGGGGTCAGTATGAGGTAACGCTCTATATTGACGGCAAGGAAGTAGAGACGGTTTCCTTTACCGTGGAGTAGCCACCTCGGCTGGGGATAATCCGGGTTGCCGCCGGTTGGTTCCTGGCGGTCTATCTTGGTAGCTTAATATCGTTTAAAGAGGCGTTTGGTTGTAAAATCAGGCGCCTTTTTTATCTCACTTTAGTCAAATATGGTGGCGGCCGGATAGCGCATTCTGCTATCCGGAATTACTAATACAGAAAAAACATTGATAATTAGTTGTGGTGTGTTATATCATATTTTGAGGGTATGCCGGTAGCGCCGGCGTTCCAACTATCAACAAATAGGGCTGGGTGTTAGGGGATGAAAATCAGGGTCAGGTTCTTACTGGATTTCGTTAAGATATTCGGCCGGAACGCTATGGAGGTCAAGGTGCCTCCTAATGGTAAGGTCAGTGATTTGATAGATGTCCTTTTTGACTCCGACGAGAAGCGCGGCCATATCTTCTCGGAGAAGAACTATCTTAAAGGGCATTTTCTACTAAATGGGGTGAATATCCTCGGTTTGGACGGCCTGCACACCTTGCTTAATGAAAACGACGAGGTCGTCATAATGCCCAATATGTCCGGGGGCTAAATACTGCTCCGGGCTAATCGGGTAACCATAACGTCGGCGGCAATAGCGCATATTTTGAAAGGGGGTTATCATGTTCGGATACAACGGTAAGGTGCTGTTCGTAAATCTGAGTGACGGAGAGATAGAGTCCCGGGAGCTTAGCGAGTCCTTGTACCGTCAGTTCATCGGCGGGCTGGGGCTGGGTGTACGTATGATCTACGAGAATACCGAGCCGGGGGTCGACCCCCTCGGGCCGGACAGCATGCTCGGCTTTAGCGTCGGGCCCCTGACGGGGGCCGGCTTGCACGGCGCCCGGTTTGCCATTATGGGTAAGTCGCCGATGACCGGCGGCTGGGGCGATGCCAACTGCGGGGGGTCTTTTGCGGTTAGCTTCAAGAATGCGGGCTATGACGGCGTATTCTTTAAGGGGATTTCCCACAAGCCGGTGTACCTGTTTATAAAGGACGGGGTGGCCGAGCTCAGGGACGCCGGTCATCTGTGGGGTAAGGACGTCTATCAGACTGAGGAAGCTATCAAGCAGGAGCTTGAGGGCTCCCGGGTTAAGATATGCTCTATCGGGCCGCCCGGCGAGCAGCTGGCCTATTGTGCCGCAGTAATGCACGACCAGAGCGCCGCCGGCCGGTCGGGTCTGGCGGCCGTTATGGGCTCCAAGCGTCTTAAGGCGTTCGTGGTCAGCGGCTCCCAGAAGGTCCCGGTTGCCGACCCGGAAAGGCTGGCCCAGCTAAGGAAGGCCTATTTGCAGGGCGTCAAGAACGTCCAGCATCCCTGGGGGCAAGCTCTGAGGGACTACGGCACCTCGGTATTCTTCGATGCCTTAATACCGCCCGGCTCGACCCCCATCAAGAACTTTGCGGTGCAGGGGGAGGAGGCCTTTCCCGATTATGTCCTGTGTAAGGCGGATGAGTTTATGAAATACCGCACCCGGCGGCATGCCTGCTTGGGGTGCGCCATCGCCTGTAAGGGCTGGCTGGAGATGAAAGACAATAAGTACGGCCCGATCAGCGGCACCGTCCCCGAATATGAGACGATAACCATGTTCGGCTCGGATTGCCTGGTCAGCGATTTGGAGGCCGTGGTTAAGGCCAATGACCTGTGCAATCAGTACGGTCTGGATACCATAGAGGTGGGGGCCACGGTGGCCTTCGCTATCGAGTGCTACGAGAACGGGCTGATAGACGATAAAGACACCGGCGGTATCGAGCTAACGTGGGGTAATGCCGATGCCCTGGTCGCCATGGTGGAGAAGATTGCCAAGCGTGAGGGCTTCGGAGACGTGCTTGCCGACGGGGTCAAGGTAGCCGCCGATCGTATCGGGAAGGGGAGTGAGAAATACGCCATGCACTCCGGCGGCCAGGCGCTACCGGCCCACGACCCCAGGGGCGATATCGGCCTGGGCTGGGGGTATTGTTGCGATGCCACCCCGGGAAGACACACCGCAGATCATGTGAAACACAGTCACGATTGCAAGGTCGCCTTTACCCTGTCCGACAGACTGAACTTTCCTGACCTCGACCCGCTCGATGTCGATGCTAATGCCGGGATATATGCCAGTTGCAGCGCCGTGGATAGGGTGATAACCTCGGCGGGGCTGTGTTTCTTTGCCATGTGGACGGAAGAGCTGCCGTTAATCGAGGCGATAGTGGCCGTCACCGGCTGGGACTTCACGCTTGAAGAGTGTCTCAAGACGGGTCGGAGGATCGATACCCTGCGTCAGGCGTACAATATCCGTGAGGGAGTGGATACCACTCAGTGGAAGATGCCGAAGAGGGTGGCCGCTGTCCCCACCGATGGCCCGATGAAGGGAAAGAAGCTTGAGTTTGACCGGATGAAGCTGAAGGGGTATCAGGCCCTGGGGTGGGATCCCGAGACGGGAAAGCCGCTGAATGCCACCGTCGATGAGATGGGTCTCCGGGAGCTGGTAGGTAATTTGTAGGCCTGAAGTTAACATAACTCCTAACCATATGGGATTGCTGAAAGAGGCGTCTGATGGTATAAATCAGATGCCTCTTTTGTTGGGCGGTATGATTTGGGTATGATATTTTGCCCTTAGGGGGGGTGGCGTAGATGGCACTGGAGATAGTCGATACCAATCTGGATAATATCCTGGAGCACGGTGCCTGCGGCTATAAAAGCTTAAAGCATGAGGGGCTGGGGCGGAAGATTGAGTGGCTTAAAGGCCGCTTTGCGGAGGGCCTGAAAATCAAGAGCCTGTACTCCACTGAGGACGGGACTCAGGGCATGATTGAGTACCTCCCCGGGGAGCACTGCTGGCGTCCGGTGAGTGCCGGCGGCTATATCTTTATCCACTGTATCTTCGTCGGCTTTAAGCGCGAGTATAAGGGCCGGGGTTACGGCTCGCTGCTGCTGGAAGAGTGCCTGGCCGATGCCCGCCGGCAGAACAGGCACGGGGTCGCTGTGGTCACCCGCGATGGCCCCTTCATGGCGGGCCGGGAGCTATTCCTGAAAAACGGTTTCGAGGTGGTGTCCCAGGCGCCCCCCGATTTTGCGCTGCTGGTGAAGCGGTTCTACGATAAGGCACCGCTACCGAGCTTCAAGGGGGATTGGGCGGAAAAGCTCAATCGCTATGCTGATGGTTTGACTATATTTCGCTCGGACCAGTGTCCTTACCTGGCGAAGTGCGTCCCTGAGATAAGCGATACCGCCGAGCGGGTATGCGGCATAAAGCCCAGAATAGTTGAGCTAGCGAGCCATCGGGACGCTCAGGAAAGCCCCGGCGCCTTCGGCGTCTTTGGTATCGTCTATAACGGGAAGATGCTCGCCTGGCACCCGATAAGCAGTAAGCGCTTCGGTAACATCATGGCTAAAGAGCTTAAGGGCGAGCGCCCTTAGGTCTCTTAGGTGTTATAATCGGGCGTAGGGCGACGCCTATATCATTCCAGTTTTGGTGATTGGATTAAGATGACACGCAAGGTAAGGCTTGACAGTTTGCTGGTGGCTCGGGGGCTGGTGGCGAGCCGCGCCCGGGCGCAGGCCCTGGTTATGGCCGGCGATGTCCGGGTGGGGGGCAGCCCCGCGGTAAAGCCCGGCATGGCGGTCGACGAGCAGGCGGAGGTCACCGTCGCGCAGCCGCCGCCCTTCGTGGGGCGGGGTGGCATTAAGCTCGACCACGCCCTCAGCGAGTTCGGGATTAGCGTCTCGGATAGGGTGGCGGTCGATATCGGGGCCTCCACCGGCGGCTTTACCGATTGCCTGCTTAAGCGCGGGGCCGGCCGGGTCTACGCCGTGGACGTGGGCTACGGCCAGCTCGACTACCGCTTGAGGAAGGACAGCCGGGTGGTGGTCATGGAGCGGGTGAACGCCCGTTACCCCTTTTCCCTCCCGGAGAAGGTAGACCTGGCGGTTATTGACGTCTCTTTTATCTCGTTAACCAAGGTGATACCGGCGGTGGCTGGCCTGCTTAAAGAGGGCGCTTACCTGGTGGTGCTGCTCAAGCCCCAGTTCGAGGCCAAGAAGGGTGAGGTGGGTAAGGGGGGCGTGATTAAGGATGCGGCGCTTCAGGCGCGGGTGCTGGGGCGGTTTATCCACTGGCTTGCCCATAACGGCTTCCGGTTGGGGGGGCTGGTCGCCTCCCCGATTGCGGGCGCTTCCGGCAACCGGGAGTTCTTGCTGCTCTTAAGTCAAGGCTAGGGTTTCGGCTTTGATCGTCGGTTACTTATATTCTAACGAGGTGAACTGTGATTAGTAGAGAGGTTAGCTTTACCGTGGATGGTCTCCGGCTTTCGGGGCGGGTCTATCTCGCGGCGGATGGGGCGCCGCGGCCGGCGGTGTGTCTCTGCCACGGTATCCCCCACGGCGTTAAGGATACCGACACCGATGTCAGGGACCGGGGCTATCCCGGCCTTGCGGAGAGGGTTTGCCGGGAGGGGTTTAGCGTGCTCATTTTCAACTTCCGGGGTACCGGCGCTAGCCAGGGTAATTTCGATATTATGGGCTGGACGAAAGACCTCGGGGCAGCCCTAGACTATCTGACAACCCTGCCCGAGGCGGACGGCTCTGGGCCGAGGCTGCTCGGCTATAGCGGCGGGGCGGCGGTCGCCGTCTATGTCGCGGCGCATGATGAGCGGGTCTCGGCGGTGGCCGCCTGCGCCTGCCCGGCCGATTTTAGCGTTCTGGCCAGCGGGGGTGGCGGGGCGGCGGAAGTGGTGGCACACTTTCGTAAGGTGGGCATCATCAGAGACCGGGATTTTCCCGCTTCCGCTGAAGAGTGGCTGGATAGCTTTAGGGTGGTTAGCCCGATAGCATACGTCTCCCGGCTCAGCCCGAGGCCGCTGCTTCTGGTGCACGGTAGTCAGGATGAGACCGTGCCCCTAAGCCACGCTCAGCGGATGTATGCCGAGGCCGGGGAGCCGAAGCGGCTGGTTATCATCGACGGGGTGGGGCACCGGCTGCGTCAAGACGAGCGGGCGGTGGCAACTGCCATTAGCTGGCTTAAGTCTCCCGGTGGGGCTTAAAACGTAGCTTGTCAGTCGTTTCGCTAGCGCACCAGGACGGCGCGCGCCGGAGCGCCCTCCGCTCCCTTAACCTTCATGGGGAGGCAGAAGATGGTGTATCTCCCGGCGGGTACGTCTTTTAAGGTAATCCCCTCCAGAATCAGTATCCCGTTCCCCAGAAGCTCGTAGTGGGACGGGAAGTCATGGCCGCTCCGTCTGTCCACCGAGCCGTAGTCGATACCGACCAGGCCGACCTTTTTCGCCACGCAGAAGCGGGCGGCCTCCGGGGAGATGTAGACGAAGTCATCCTCAAAGACGCCGCTGGTGCTCCGGCCGCTGCTGGAGTTGGCCGTCTTAAAGAGCAGGGCGTCGCCGGGCGCAATGTCCAGGCCTTTAAGCTCTTCGGGCGAAATCACTTCCTTATCCTCGATGCTCACCACGTGGGCCGGGCGTATCCAGCGCTCGACGGGATACTCGTCGAGGTTCTTCCCGCTGGCAATGAAATGGGCCGGCGTGTCCACGTGTGTCCCCACGTGGGTGGTCATGGTTATCTGCGAGAGGTCGCAGTAAGCGCCGTCGGCAATCCGGGATATTAGCTCCCTGTTATAGGGCGGGTTACCCGGCCAGTCGATGGCTTCGTCTCCCAGGGAGACGCTTATGTCGTAGATTTCTTTAGGGCTTTGCATCATGGTCTCTCTCCCGAATTTTATAAGACCGGCTCGCTGGCTCTCTTAAGCGGGCTACTCCTGATAGAAGCCAAAGCCGACGCCGCCGGGCCCGACAATCAGCGAGGCGATAGGGTTATAGCGGCAAACGAGCACCTCGGCGCAGTTAAACTCGCTGAGGAAGGTCTCCTTCAAGCTTTCCGCTTC
>JAFGFP010000041.1 GCA_016931015.1 Dehalococcoidales bacterium | reverse complement strand
TCCGACCTCATCCGGGTCCCCGAATACAAGCCGGGTAAAGAGAACGCCACCCGGATTGAGTTCCGCTCCCCCGACCCCGCCTGCAACCCCTACCTCGCCTTCAGCGTCATGCTGGCGGCCGGGCTGGACGGTATCGAAAACGGCTATCAGCCCCCCGAGCCCATCGAAGAGAATGTCTACGAGATGAGCGAGGCGGAGCGGGAGAAACGCGGCATCGGCACTCTGCCCCCCGACCTCCTGGAAGCGATTCATCTGACCGAGCAGAGCGAGGTGGTGCGTAAAGCCCTGGGTGACCACGTCTTCCAGAACTTCATCACCAACAAGAAGATTGAGTGGGACCAGTACCGGACTCAGGTAACCGAATACGAGCTCTCGAAGTACCTGCCTATCCTGTAGCCCTCTAGCCAAGCTCGTCTAATGCTGCTACAATAAAAAAGACAGCTTGGGTAAGGAGTGCCAGGGTGCGTCGCCTTCGTATCGGGATGGCTCAGATTAATACCACCGTGGGTGATTTCCAGGGTAACACCCAGAAAATCCTGGAAGCAATCGCCCACGGTAGGTCTTTTGGGGTCGACCTGCTCACCTTCCCCGAGCTGGCGGTCTGCGGCTATCCCCCGGAAGACCTGCTCCTGAAGCCGCAGTTCATCGCCGAGAACCTAAAAGCCATCGAGAGGATAGAGAAGCACGCCTCCGGCCTGACGGTGGTCGTCGGCTTCGTCGATGCGCGGGACGATATCTATAACGCCGCCGCCGTCATCCACGACGGGAAGCTGGCCGGCATTTACCACAAGATATACCTGCCCAACTACGGGGTCTTCGACGAGAACCGCTACTTCCAGGCCGGTCAGCACTGCCCGGTCTATACCGTGGCCGGCATCGGCGTGGGGGTCAACATCTGCGAGGACATCTGGTACGAGGCGGGCCCGACCACCATCCAGGCCTACTCCGGGGCCGAGGTAATCGTCAATATCAGCTCTTCGCCATATTACTTCGGCAGGCTCAAATTCCGGGAGAAGATGCTCTCCACCCGCGCCGCCGACAACGTGGTTATCATCGCCTATAACAATCTGGTCGGGGGCCAGGACGAACTCGTCTTCGACGGCGGGAGCATGGTGCTCGACGAGCGGGGGCAAACGATAGCCAAGGGGAAGCAGTTTGCGGAAGACCTGATAGTCGCCGACCTCGACGTGGAGGCGGTCTTTAGAACCCGGCTACGCGACCCCAGGTGGCGTAAAGAGGCCTACCAACTCGGGCAGGAGCGGCAGATCGTTAAGGTGACGTTATCCCAAGCGCCGCCGGAAAGCCCGAAACCGGAACTGGCGCAAGAAGCCCGGGTTAAGTGTCTCGAACCGGCGGAGGAGGTCTACCGGGCGCTGGTGCTGGGTACCGGCGACTATGTGCGTAAGAACGGCCTGCAAAAGGTGGTCATCGGCCTCTCCGGGGGGATTGATTCCAGCCTGGTAGCCGACATCGCCGTGGCCGCCCTGGGCGCCGACAACGTTATCGGGGTGGCCATGCCCTCGGCATACTCCTCGCCGGGCAGTCTTAGGGACGCCAGGCGGCTGGCCCGGAACCTGGGTATTAAACTGCTCAGCATCCCCATCAAAGGTATCTTGCAGGCCTATCTCAAGACGCTGGCCGAACCGCTCAAGGGTACGGAACCCAACGTTACCGAGGAGAACCTCCAGGCGCGCATCCGGGGCAACCTGCTCATGGCCCTGTCCAACAAGTTCGGCTGGCTGGTGCTCACCACCGGCAACAAGAGCGAGATGGCCACCGGCTACACCACACTCTACGGGGACATGGCCGGCGGCTTCGCGGTGATAAAAGACGTGCCCAAGACCCTGGTCTACGAACTCGCCAGATACCGGAACTCGCTGCCCGACGCCCCGATACCCCAAGCCGTCATCAATAAAGCGCCCTCGGCCGAGCTACGGCCGGACCAGAAGGACATCGACAGCCTGCCCCCCTACGACCTCCTCGACCCGGTGCTCACCGCCTACGTCGAAGAGGATAAGAGCATCGAGCAGATTATCGCCCTGGGCGCCGACGAGACCGTGGTGAAGCGGGCCGCCCACCTGGTGGATAACAGCGAATACAAGCGCCGCCAGGCACCGCCGGGCGTCAAGATAACCCCCCGCGCCTTCGGCCGGGACAGAAGACTACCCATCACCAACCGCTTCCGGGGCTAGCCGGTAAAGACCCTCTAAAGGCGGCTAATGTTTGACAAAAAATCCCCGCCGGGCTAGGATAGCACCATGTGTATCACACCCCCCTTCAGAATACGATTCATAAGGGAGGCATGGAGATATGAGCACTTTCCGAATACCCTACGGTAACAGCACCATCCTGGCCGAACTCCCCGAGAGAACCAGGGTCTTAAAGAACACCAATAAAACGCTGCCACCCCTCCCCGACCCGGCACAGGCGATTCGCAACGCTCTGAACTCGCCGGTTGCCCACGACCCCCTCCCCAAACTGGTGAACGCAAAATCCAAGGTCACCATCGCCTTCGACGACCCCATCGGCTTTCTGCCCGCCGAGGTAAAGCCGGGCTTTATCGAGGTCGCCGTCAAGGTGCTGCTCGAAGAGCTGGACAAGCTCGGCGTCGAC
>JAFGFP010000040.1 GCA_016931015.1 Dehalococcoidales bacterium | reverse complement strand
GACGACCCCCTTGTTGCCGTGCCGGCCGGCCAGTTTATCACCTACCGAAATCTTCCGTTTCTGGGCAACCCATACCTGTACCCACTGGTTCACTCCGGCGGGGAGGTCGTCCCCGCTGCTGCTGGAGAATACCTTGACGTTAACTACTTCACCCCACTCGCCGTGAGGCATACGCAGCGAGGTGTCCTTTACCTCGCGCGCCTTCTCTCCGAAGATAGCACGCAGCAGCTTCTCTTCGGCGGATAGCTCGGTTTCGCCCTTGGGCGTAATCTTACCGACTAATATGTCACCCGGGCCTACCTCGGCCCCAATGCGGATAATACCCTCTTCGTCGAGCTCGCGCAGGCTTTCCTCGCCGACGTTGGGGATGTCCCGGGTAATTTCTTCCGGTCCCAGCTTGGTATCCCTGGCCTCTATCTCATGCTTGGAAATGTGGATTGAGGTAAACTTGTCCTCCCTGACCAGGCGGCTGCTGATAATAATGGCATCCTCGTGGTTATAGCCTCCCCAGCTCATGAAGGCGACCCGGGCGTTCTGCCCCAGGGCCAGCTCGCCGCGCTCGGTGGACGAGCCGTTGGCGATAATCTGGCCTGCTTCGATGCGGTCGCCCTTGTCGACCGTGGGGCTCTGGTTGATACAGGTTCCCTGATTGGTGCGCACGAACTTCATCAGGGGGTATATATCTTCATCACCGCCGTTTTTGCTGATGACTATCTGCGAGCCGTCGACCGAAGTTACCACCCCGGCGTTCCGGGCTGCGAGCACCTCGCCGCTGTATCTGGCGGCCTCCGCCTCCATGCCGGTGGCGACCAATGGTGCTTCGGGGCGCAGCAGAGGTACGGCCTGCCGCTGCATGTTGGAGCCCATCAGGGCCCGGTTGGCGTCGTTATGCTCCAGGAAGGGTATCAGGGCCGTCGCCACGCTGACTATCTGCTTGGGCGATACGTCCATGAACTCAATCTCTTCCGGGGCGATGAATAGATAGCGGTCGGCCAGCCGGGCTTCGACCTTTTCATCAACGAACTGATTATCCTGGTCGAGCTTCGAGTTGGCCTGGGCGACGGTGTATTTATCTTCCTGGTCGGCGGTCAGGTATATAATCTCGGTAGAAACGAAGGGCTTTACCTTGATGCTTCTCGGCGCTAGCTTGGCTATCTCGGCGGCCAGCTTCGGGGTAATAGTGGCGCCCGCCTTGGCGATGGTCTTGCCCTCGTCGCCGGTGATGTCCTCGCGGCTTATCCTGCCGCTGAGCCGCCCGTCCTGGCTAGGTAGCTCACTAAAGACCCGGCGGTAGGGCGTCTCGATAAAACCGTAGTGGTTGATGCGGCTGTAGGTAGCCAGCGAGCCGATGAGGCCGATGTTCGGGCCTTCCGGGGTCTCGATGGGGCAGATTCTCCCGTAGTGGGAGAAGTGGACATCGCGTACCTCGAAGCCGGCGCGCTCCCGGGAAAGTCCCCCCGGCCCCATGGCGGAGAGACGGCGCTTGTGGGTCAGCTCGGCCAGCGGGTTGGTCTGGTCCATGAACTGTGAGAGCTGTGAGCTGCCGAAAAACTCTCTGATGGCAGCCACGATGGGGCGGATGTTGACCAAGGCGCTGGGGGTAACCTGCTCGGTGCTGATGATGCTCATCCGCTCCCTGACGATTCGCTCCAGGCGTAAGAGCCCGATGCGAAACTGGTTCTGAATCAGCTCGCCGACGGTGCAAACCCGCCGGTTGCCCAGGTGGTCGATATCGTCGTCGGTATCATTACCGTTATTAATCATGATGATGTGGCGGACTATCTCGACGATGTCCTCTTCGTCGAGGACGCGCTTTTGTTTGGCCTCGTCCAGCTCGAGGCGCATGTTGAGCTTGTGGCGGCCTACCTCGCCCAGGTCGTAGCGCTGCGGGGCGAAGAAAAGGTTCTTTATCAGCTTCTCGGCGTTGTCTCTGGTGATGGGCTCGCCGGGTCTCAGCCGCTTGTAGATATCGAGCAGGGCCGCTTCCTGGTTCTTGATGAGGGGGTCGCGGTCTATGGTCGACTGGATAAACTGGTGCTCCGGTGAGTCGTCATCACTGCTGAACAGCCCGAGCAGCTCGTCATCGCTGCTGTAGCCGATGGCCCGGAGTAGGGTAGTGACCGGAATCCGGCGTTTGCCGTCTATCTTGGCGGAGATTACGTCCCGGTTGTTGGTCTCGATCTCAAGCCAAGCCCCGTGAGTGGGAATTAGCTTGGCGTGACACAGCCCGCGGCCGCTGGTGGCATCCTCTTCCCGGGTGAAGAAGACGCCCGGAGAACGCAGCAACTGACTGACGACGACCCGTTCGGCACCGCTGGTAATAAAGGTGCCCCGGGCGGTCATCAGGGGCAGGCTGCCGAAGAAGAGGTCTTCCTCCTTGATTTCCCCGGTGGCCTTGACCAGCAACCTGGCTCTGACGTAGAGCTGGGTCGAGTAGGTCAGGTCGCGGTGGCGGCACTCCTGCTCGGAGTGGCGGGGGTTACGGAACTCATAGTCTACGAAGCTGAGTTCGAGCCGGTTACCCGTGAAGTCCTTTATCGGGGAGATCTCCTCTAGGAGACGTCTCAGCCCTGTCTCCTGAAAGCGGCGGAACGAGCTGAGCTGGACCTCGATTAGATTGGGCACGTCGAGTACGTAGGGTAACTTGGCATAGGATTTTCGGGATACGGGGGCAGTTTCTTTCTCTGTGTGCGGTAATACAGAAGCCATATTGCGCCTAACTCCTTATCAAATGGGGACACGAAATCTGCGTATCATGCAGTGCTAAAATAAACCATACCTGTAGCCGTCAAGGTATATTGAAGGTGAGACCTAATAAGAGGCATAATACAAATGATCATTCTACTATCATTTTTGGAATTTGTCAAGTTCCGGGGGGGGGGTATTTGGGGTGGTATTGACAAATTCTGCTGTCGGGGGTATATTCAGGCCCTCCCCCAAGAGAGAACGGAGTCCGCTTGGGGGAAGATAGAGCCTAGGAGCCGTGTCCTCGCTACGGGGCCAAGAGGTCTTTTCGATCGCTTACCTTCAGGTGAGCCTTGATAGAGTTGACCACCATGGGGCTCAGGGCGGTCTCCGGGAATCCCAGTGCCTGTAAGACCCGTGCCCCCAGTTCCACGGCATCGGCGGAAGGGCTCTTGGCCCGCTCGCTACAAACCAGCTCGTGAATGTGCTGGATGTATTTCGCTCCCTGGTTGATTAAGCCGTAAATGTCCTCGAAGCGCGGTTCATCCCAGGAGGTAAAGAGGACCTTTATCCCCTCGATTTTCTGAAACTTCCTCAACGATTTAAGCGAGGCCAGCACGTCCTCGTAGATTGGCAAGCCGCCCCACTTGGGCAGGGCATCCCCGGTAAAGAGGGCTCCGTCCTCGGGGAAGAAGAGAGAGATAGAGCCCTTGGAGTGCCCCGGGGTGTGCAGCACCTTCAGAATTTGGCCTTCCCCCAGCTCCAGGTCGCCGTCGTCTTGCAGCACCACGTCTACCTTCACGGAGTTTTCGACGAGGGAGTGGAAGTTGAGCACCGGGCGCGCCCGGAACTGACTCTCGATATCTTCAATCCAGGGTTTATCCTCGATATGGGCGGCTACCTGGCACCCGGAGCCGGCGACAACCTCGTAGGCCCCGCCGATGTGGTCCGGATGGGAGTGGGTTAGAACCAGCGTGGCAATCTCTTTCGGGCTTCGCCCCGTCTGCCTCAGGTAGTCGAAGATTATGTTATGAGAGGCGGCGACCCCGGAGTCGATGAGGCCGATTCGTTTTCCGTAGATGGGGTAGGCATAGACCAATCGGTTCATGAGTACCCCCGGACTGATCATAAGCTTAAATGGTATCTTTATGGCGTGGACGTGTTCTGTAACCCGCACAATTTACCTCCCGGGACGAATTTATATATCTTAATCCGGCTATCCGGCTTGGAGACGGCTTCGTTTTCCGTTAGCCTCTGAATCGGGATGCCGCCGAAGCCCACCTTCGATACCACCAAATCCGTCCTGCCGAGTCTTACTCTCTCCATAGGTGCCGCCTTGCTGATGAGTTGTTCCGTGTCCCGGGCCCGTGTCTGCTGCCTCACCAGCGCCTGATTATCTAATTATGACACATTAGCCTGCCTTCAGCACAATACTTCCTCTGACCTCGTCTAAAGACATAACCCGCCTCGCAGCGGGCTCTCTCAGCGTATGGAAAATAGCCGTACGGGGGTTATTTCTATCATGGATTGCTGGTAGGGTATTTGAGTGTTTGGAATGCTGAATAAAGTAGTGGCGTCGGCTGTCTTAGAATGCGGTGGGGCTACCCTCTATCTAGCCGCCGATTCACCTTGATGGTGGAGCTGAGGTGTTAATAGGTAGAACTTTTGAGATTTCGTTCAAGATTTAGCCCTAGAGTTAAGTTCATTGATTCGCTGTTTGTGTATAATCCTTAGTTCATTTAAATGGTTCAAAAGTGCATTGGTATCACCGTGCTGGATAGGCTTGAATGACCATACATTTTCTGTAGCGGCTCCGCTGATTTCATTAAATATATTTTGCAATTCTTCAAGCATCCGTTTACATTCTCCAAATAATATAGGTTTTCGCTGTGCCTGAATTTTCATATCCCAATGTGCAGCTTTCGTATTGCGATGCTGTTCAATAGCCTTCAGGGTTTTCTTATAGCTTTTGAGCCGTTTCTTAAGCGACCGTATATCAAGGTCAGGAGCTAGGGTCGCATTCTCATTGAGCATGCTAAAAACGCGATAGAAACTTGGTTGGCTTGGATTACTGCTCACTACGTTACAGACTTTGATGTAAAAGCGGTCAATATGAGCATTTCTAGTGGGAAGGAAGAATCCATTGTATCGGTTTATTACATCTACTACCTGTGTTGTGTGCCAAAATCCCTCCCAAATCTCAAAGTGTATTGATGCATCGAGGAGTTGTTTTCGGAGTTCTTCTAGAAGAGACCTGAATTCCTTGTTTTTAATTTCGTCATCTATGTCCACGTTTTTCTCTTCAAAGTTCTTAAGTTGGATATGGAGCTGGAGGGATTCGAACCCTCTACCTTTTGACTGCCAGTCAAACGCTCTCCCAATTGAGCTACAGCCCCACGTCTTCGCTACCTACCTGAATAATCTAGCAAAAAACGCTGCTTTATGCAAGCTCGGCCCCGCCCCGCCGGCTAATTGCCAATCCCCGGTAGTTGGGTTACAATACTAGCTAAAACCCAGTGGAGACGCAGTCATGAAACTCAGTAGTCAATCCCGGATAGCTTTGGTGGTGCTGGCTCTGGCCGGTATCATGGCGGTATCGTGCGCCGGCCAGGCGCCGGAGGCAAAGCCCAAGACCTACTCCGCCCCGCTGTCCATGGTAATCGACCCCGATAAGGATTACACCGCCACCATCGAGACCGAAAAGGGAGACCTCGTCCTGGAGTTATTCGCCAAGGATGTCCCGGTCACCGTTAATAACTTCGTCTTCCTGGCCCGTGAGGGCTTCTATGACGGCAGCACCTTCCACCGGGTAATGCCGGGCTTCATGGCCCAGGGCGGCGACCCCACCGGCACCGGGGCGGGCGGCCCGGGCTATATCTTCGATAACGAAATCACGGAGCATACCCACGTCGCCGGGGCTCTGTCCATGGCTAACGCCGGCGCCGACACCAACGGCTGCCAGTTCTTCATCACCTACGTGGCCCGGCACGAGCTCGACGGCAATTACAGTGTCTTCGGTCAGCTGATAGAGGGGATGGATGTCTTAGAGAGCCTCACCCCGCGCGACCCCAGAGACAACCCGGACTTCGAGGGGGATAAGATAATCCGGATAACCATCAGCGAGAGCTAAAGCCGCCGCCGTCCCGCAGCGATGCCGCTAGCCCTCTTTGCGGAGCACGGTAAGGTACTGGATACCCAGGGCCAGCACCAGCTTGCTCTGAACGTGGGCTAGGGCGGTATCCTCGGTAATCCGGGCGACGGCCCCCGGCGTCAGGCGGTGGAGGTGTATCCGCCGGGCCATAAAGGGGTTCTTGTACTGCCTTAAAGCGGCGACGATAGCCTGAAAGCCGCGAAACGGCTCCCAGGGATAGACGACGATGGCCACCCCCCCCGGTTTAAGCACCCGGGCCGTCTCGGCAAAGAACTGCTTGAGGTCCGGCATGTGTTCCACGGTATGCAGCGAGTAGGTTTTATCGAAGCTGGCGTCGTCGAACTCCAGGTTGGTAATGTCGCCGTATCTTACCCTGGGGCTGACCGCCTCCTTCAGGGAGGCCTCGCTGATATCAACCCCGACCACGCCGGCACAGTAGCTCTCCATGGCTCTCACGTAGAAGCCCCGGCTGCAACCCAGGTCGAGGATAGCCTCTTCCCGTTCCGGCTTGAGGTACTTCAGCAGGACATCAAAGAGGGCCCAGTTAAAGTTAAAGGCCATGGTGTAGCCCTTCTTCGGCGGGCAGATCTCCCCGGAGAGAGGTGTCCCCTGGTTACTGGTTCCATCTAAAGCGCTTGGTTTCGACACAAGACCTCCATGTTTTGCCAGTCGGCTAAGGTAAAACTAGACTCGTTCTTTACTTCGGGTCGGGCCGTCTCCGGCAGACGGCGCCCACCTCCATTAAGTGACAGCCCTGTATCCTCAGGATTTCCAGGCCGCTCGACTTAAGCTCCTCGGTGAACTCCGCTCGGGAGATGGCCGTCTCGTCGGGGTAAATCCATTGGTTCAGCTTCTCCAGGAGCCCCCTCCAGAAGCGGTAGGGCAGGCTCGGCGTGGGCACCAGGATAACGGCAATCCCGTTCGGGGCTAATAGGTCGCGGTGCAGCCGAATCAACCGCTTCCGCTCCTCGGGGGTGTAGTGTTCCAGCAGCCCCTGGGAGTGCACGATATGGTACTTCTCGTCCAGCTTCAGCTTGAAGAGGTCTCCCAGCAGGAACTCCTTCTCACACTCAATGGCGCTAAACCTTCGTTCGGTATCCTTGATGACGCTGTCGTTGAAATCGACCAGGGTCACCTTGCTCACCGGATAGAGCTTAGTCATCTGCATGGTGTGGTAGCCGGTGCCACAGCCCAACTCGATTATCTTGACGGGCTCTTGGAAGCTAAAGCCGTGCAGCAGGCTGGCATAGGCGCGCCACACCGTCCACAGGAATCTCTGACTGATTCTGACCCGTCGGTGGTACTGATCCCAGTCGGTTACTTCTCTCTCCATAATTACCTCGCAATCCATATTTTAGGACACCCCGAAGACGCCCAGCCAGCGCAGGGCGGAGCCCAGGCCCAGATAACCGCAATAAGCGAGCACCATAGCCTTGGCCGTCGAGCCCGCCCAGCAGGAAACAAAGAACTTCCCCATCCCGAAACGCATCGCCCCCATGCTCACCGCCACCGGGGCAAAGACGGGGTTGGGCACCACGGAGAGCACGAAGATAGCCAGCGTTCCCCGCCTCTGGGCGAAATCCATCATCTTGGGAATCCGTATCTTTCTCAGGAAGCGAGAAAACCTGGAAGAGTAGTTCTCGTCTTCAGAGCCGGTGATACTGAATTGGGGCAGGAAGTGGCGCCCGCCCCGTCCCGTCAGATAGAGGAGTGTACCCCCGATACCGAGCCCCAGCCCGGCGGTAGCCCCGACCAGGGCCGGGTTCAGCAGGCCCCCCAGGGTGAAGGTGAAGACCATGTAGGGCACGGGCAGGGGAATACTGAACCCGGTGATGACAGTCATGATGAGCAGGCCCACGTAGCCGTACTTCTGGAAGCGAACCATGTATTCCCAGTGCAAGACCAGGAAGACACAGGCGACGATTATCCCGCCTAAGAAAAGGCCGGCCATGATACGTTGCTGCCTGCTCGAACCCTTCTTGCCGGTTGATTCGCCGGTTGCTTCCGTCATTATCCGGGACTTCCCATCTATGCAGCCACCTTGGTTGCCTTTTTCGTCTTGAAGGTAAGCCCCTTGGCCCCCAGGCCCACCGTAACCGTGTCGCCTTCGCCGAACTCGCCGCGGAGCAGCTTGCTCGACAGTGGGTTCTCCACGTAGCGCTCTATCACCCGCCGGAGCGGCCGCGCCCCGTAAACCGGGTCGTAGCCTTCCTTGGCCAGCCACGACTTGGCGTCCTTACTTAGCTCCACCCCCAGATTACGCTCGCTGAGCCGCTTCTTGAGGTCGGCGACCAAAAGGTCAACGATGCTCCGTAGCTGCTCCTCGGTCAGCTCGTGGAAGACGATAATCTCGTCGATGCGGTTAATGAACTCGGGACGGAAGGTCTTCTTCACGGCCCCCATCACCTTGTCCTTCATGGCCGCGTAGCTCTGCTCCCGGCTCTTGGCCGCGTCCTTTTTCGTCTCGAAGCCGAGCCCGCCCTCCTGTCTGATAAGCTCGACGCCGGTGTTACTGGTCATGATGATGACGCTGTTCTTGAAGTCCACGGTGCGCCCGTGGCCGTCGGTCAGGCGTCCGTCGTCGAGAATCTGGAGCAGGGTATTAAAGACCTCGGGGTGCGCCTTCTCAATCTCGTCGAGCAGGATTACCCGGTAGGGACGGCGGCGCACCGCCTCGGTGAGCTGCCCGCCCTCTTCGTAGCCGACGTAGCCCGGCGGCGCCCCGATGAGACGGGAGACGGTGTGCTTCTCCTGGTACTCCGACATATCGAGACGCACCATGGCGTTCTCGTCGTCGAACATGAACCAGGCCAGGGTCTTGGCAAGCTCGGTCTTACCCACCCCGGTGGGCCCCAGGAACATGAAGCTGCCGATGGGCCGCTTCGGGTCTTTCAGTCCGGCCCGGCTGCGGCGGATAGCCTCGGAGATGGCCACCACCGCCTCCTCCTGGTTGACCACTCGCTCGTGGAGGCGCTCCTCCATGTGGAGCAGCTTCTCGGCTTCTCCCTCGAGCATCTGGGAGACGGGAATCCCCGTCCATTTGGAGATAAGCTGGGCGATGTCCTCCTCGTCGACCACCTCGTCAATCTTCTCCTGCTTGAGCCAGCCCTCCTTGGCCTGGCGGTACTCGTCCTCCAGGCGCAGCCGCTCCGCCTTGAACTGGGCGGCCTGCTCGTACTCCTGGCGCTGTGAGGCCGCATCCTCCTCGTTAGCCAGCCGCCCGATTTGCTGCTCGAGGGACTTGACCTCGGGCGGGGCGCTTTCGGTGTCGATGCGCAGCTTGCTGGCTGCCTCGTCGATAAGGTCAATCGCCTTATCCGGCAGGAAGCGGTCGGAGATATAGCGCTGGCTCAGCCTGGCGGCCGCCTCCAGGGCGGCGTCGCTTATCTTAATCTTGTGGTGCGCCTCGTAGCGGGGGCGCAGCCCTTTGAGCATCTCGACGGTGGCTTCGATGCTCGGCTCGCCGACGAACACCGGCTGCAGGCGCCGCTCCAGGGCCTTATCCTTCTCGATGAACTTGCGGTACTCGTCGAGGGTGGTCGCCCCGACGCACTGCAGCTCGCCGTGGGCCAGGGCCGGCTTGAGCATGTTGCTGGCGTCAATCGCCCCCTCGGCCGCCCCGGCGCCGACCACGGTGTGAATCTCATCGATGAACAGGATAACCTCACCCTGCGACTGGCGCACCTCGTCCATGACCGCCTTGAGTCTTTCCTCGAACTCGCCACGGAACTTGCTGCCCGCCACCAGCGAGCCCATGTCCAACGCCACCACGCGGCGCCCTTTTAGGGAATCGGGGACATCGTCGGCGGCAATCTTCTGGGCCAGGCCCTCCGCGAGGGCGGTCTTACCCACGCCGGCGTCCCCGACGATTACCGGGTTATTCTTAGTACGGCGGGTAAGCACCTGCATTATACGCCTGATTTCATCGTCACGCCCGATAACCGGGTCGAGCTTGCCCTCGCGGGCCAGCTCGGTAAGGTCCCGGCCGTACTTTTCCAGGGAGCGGTACTTGCTCTCGGCGCGGGCGTCGGTAACCCGGTGCCCGCCGCGCAGCTTACGTAGCGCCCGGTAGACCTTCTCCTGGTCGACACCCATGCGGTGGAGAATAGCGGCTGCCCCGCCCTTCTGCTCCCCGACCATGGCTACCAATAGGTGCTCGACGCCGATAAAATCGTCCTTGAGCCTCTTGGCTTCCTCATCGGCCTTGGACAAAAGCTGGGCGACCCGCGGCGTGGCGTAAATCTGCTCCGCTTCGTATGCGACCTTGGGGGACTTATCCAGCACCGTATCCACCTGCCGCCGCATCGCCTCGACATCAATGCCGAGCTCGGCCAGTATCTCCCCGACCAGCCCCTGCTCCTGGCGGAGCAGGGCCAGTAGGATATGCTCCACGTCCCACTGACTATGGTGGTACTGGCGAACTATTTCCTGTGACTGAGCCAGCGCCTCCTGCGCCTGCTCAGTAAATTTCTCCTGTTTCATCGCTCGCCTCCCTTAATCTATCTAGGTCGGCCTCCATCTCCTCCAGGCGACTCTGTAACTCGGCCACGTGCCCCAGCATCCTCAGGATAACCTCGACCCCTGCCAGGTTGACCCCCAGGTCTTCCATCAGGGTCTTGGCCTGCTTCAGCCGGGCGATGTCGCTGTCCGAGTAAAAGCGGGTATTGCCCCGGGAGCGATGTGGCTCTATTATGCCAATTCTCTCGTAATAGCGCAAGGTGTGGGTGCGCACCCCCACCATTCTGGCGGCGATGCTTATGGCGTAGCGCGGTTCTCTATCTTCGCTCATGATAGCCTCGCAACCCTCATTTCTGTCCCGCCTCGCTGAGTTGCCGGAAGAGCTCCCTTTCCCGCTCGGATAGCTTGGTGGGCAGCACCACGCTGACCTTGGCCAGCAGGTCGCCGCGGCCGGTGTTCCCCAGGTGAGGCATACCCTGCCCCGTCAGGCGGAAGATGCGCCCGTTTTGCGTCTCCGGCGGAATCCTGAGGGCTAGCTTGCCCTTTGGAGAGGGCACCTGCACCTCGCCCCCCAGTACCGCCACCGTCAGGGGCACGCCCATCTCTACGCTCAAGTCGTCGCCGTTTCTCTTGAATAGAGCGTGCGGCTTTACCGAGACCACGAGATAGAGGTCGCCGTTGGCGGCGCCGCCGTAGCCCTGTCCCCCCTTACCGGCGATACGTACCCGGGAGCCGTCCTTGACCCCGGGCGGAATCTTGACCTCGAGGCGCTTAATACGCTTGGCTATCCCGGAACCACGGCACACCGAGCAGGGCACGTTCTGTATCAGCCCGGTGCCCCGGCAACTGGAACACGGCTCGCCGACCTCAAGGTTGAGCAGACGGGTAGCGCCGTGATAGGCTTCCTCCAGGGTAACCGCCACCGGGGTCTCTACATCCTGACCTCGCCGCGACCGGGGCCGGCGGGTGAAGCCCTGGGTTCGGGAGCCCTTGAAGAGCTCCTCGAAGATGCTGCCCAGGTCGCCCTCCTCGAAGCGGACACCGCTGCTACCGCCGCCGCGGCTAAAATCCCAGTGCGGCGTCTCCTGAGAACCGGCCTGGGCGAACTGGTCGGCGTACTGCCAGTTATCCCCGAAGCGGTCGTACTTGGCGCGCTTGCCTTTATCGGAGAGGACCTCGTGGGCCTCGTTTATCTCCTTAAAGCGCGCCTCCGCCGACTTGTCGCTGGGGTTAACGTCAGGGTGGTACTTGCGGGCCAGCTTGCGGTAGGCCTGCCTTATCTCCCGTTCGCTGGCATCCCGCTTGATCCCTAATATATCGTAGTAATCTTTCTTAGCCATATCTACCTCAACTAGCTACGGGTTGATTATAAACTATCCCGCCTGATATGTCAATCATAGATTAACTATTCTAACAAAGTGATAATATAATATTTGACAAAAGTTTCTTAATATACTATATTAATATCAGTAATGGCAACTGAGGGAGCAGTGCCACAAAGAAAGGAGGCTAACATAATGAGCATCGTACGCTGGCAACCATTTACCGAAATCATGAGCCTGAGACAGGCAATGGATAAACTGCTGGAAGACAGCTTTATCTCGCCTTCCCGGCTTTCCGCTGTCCACGGTATCGGCCTGGGGATTCCGATTAACATGTATCACACCGATCGCGCAGTGGTGGTCAAGGCAGCTATCCCCGGGGTAAATCCCGATGAGATAGACATCACCATCATCGGCGACACCCTGACCATCAAGGGTGAGACCAAGTCCGATGAGGAAGTCAAGCGCGAGAACTACCTCTACGAGGAGCACCGCTACGGCGCTTTCCGGCGCTCGGTGGTGCTGCCTGACGGCCTTAAGGCTGATAAGGCGGAGGCCGTCTTCGACCAGGGCGTCCTGACCCTGACCATCCCCAAGTCCGAAGAGATCAAGCCGAAGTCAGTAAAGGTAACGCCCAAGAAAGCCGCCGCCAAGGCAAGTAAAGAGAAGTGAGGACACTTTAAGCTCCCTCGGCTGTCGGTTCTGCTTCCTATGTGTGGATTGACTAGTCCAGCGGCCTTGTGCTATATTCTTGCCTGTGGCAGCGTAGCTCAGTGGCAGAGCAGGGGACTCATAAGCCCTTGGTCGGTGGTTCAAATCCACCCGCTGCCAGTTGTTTTTGGCTTACGCCAAATTTACCTATTTCTGCACGCGTCTGTATCCCGGAATAGAGGATATGCCCCCAATAGCGTGAAGTTCCTGCCCATGTTGAAGATATGGACAGTCTCTATACTCTCTCTCAGTGTTGAATATAACGTATCCATTTGGGTCGAAAAGTGCTCCAGGGAAATCACGAAGGTGGTTATACCAAGACCCGTCTTTATGGTAGAGCGCGTGTACTACATTTACTCTCCATTGTCGGGCGAGATACTTTCCCGAAAGGCGCTTGGGCAAAATCGGGTCTGATTTAGTTAATACCATTGTACTCTTAGCTCCTTTGTCATATTGAATATCATCAGTTATTGAATTGTCGCTTATTAAAGCCGTCTTTTTGTCTAATCTGGCTAATTTCCGTAGTACCGAATTAGGTGTGTCTTCAAATGGTTCGGCCTGCGATTTAAGCCATGAATAAACTTCGTGGTCAATCCTTATAGTAGGCATTCTAACCTCCTACAATGTTATAAATATGTTATGAAGTTATAATATTATAAAATTGGATGTTGCATATTGTCAATAGGCTTTTATATTTACACCTAAAATCAGTACCACAATCCTATTGACCTTCTCCGGCGTATAGAGAGACGAGGTTCAAATCCAGCCGCTGCCACTTCTTTGCTTTTCAGTTTCGCAGAATTATTTGGTGGTTCACCTATTATTGCTTCAATTGCTTTAAAAGCATTTTGAGATTTGACATTAATAGAACAATGCGTTAATTTACTTTTACTAATATTATTTTAAAGGAGTGTAAAAATGCGACTTGAAAACAAAATTG
>JAFGFP010000006.1 GCA_016931015.1 Dehalococcoidales bacterium | reverse complement strand
TCGTCAACCGCTATCCCTTTTACCTCGTCCCTACCCCCTACCAGCCCCTCCGAGAAGAGAAAGCCGAGAGCCAGATACTCAAGCTCCGCTGGGGAGCAGCGCAGGGTGGTAAGCTCCTCGCCATCCAGGATAATGGTCAGCCCGAGCTCTCTCACCACCAGGTCTTCGGCAGCCTGCCGGTCTTGGGCGCTAAGGCACTCGATGGGTAGCTTCTCTTTACCGTCAGTCACACTCTCTCCCGTATCGCGCCGGTATCCTAGTCGACTACCGCTTTCTTACGGGCCACCGGGCAGACCTTGAGACACCGGCCCAGGCAGTAGTGCTCGCCGCTCAGCTTGACGCAGGCGTCGGTATCCGTAGCTACCGGGGCATCGTACCACACCGCCTCCGGGTCGAATCCGGCACGCAGGGAGATAGCCCCCGGGCACTTCTCCAGGCAGATAGCGCACTTCTCGCCGAGACACAGCTTCTCTTCCAGAAGCGGGCTCGGCGCCAGTGCGGCCTCGGTGATTACCGAGTTAAAGCGGATGCGGGGGCCGTATTCCGGGGTAAGCACCAGGTTATTGAGCCCGAACTCGCCCAGGCCCGCCCTCACCGCGGCGTGGCGCTGCGAGAAGAGCCCCGCCCGCGACGGAATCTTCTGCTTTACAAAACTCCATATCACGGTGGTGCCGTAGGTGGCCGGAAAGAACAGGGAGCGATAGCCGCGGCTCTCCAAGAGATTGGCCAGGCGCAGGGCGAGCATGTCGAGGAGGTTATTCACCATAGCGTAACCGGTCTGCCGGTAGAAGTAGTTCTGGAGCACGTCCTTCCGGTTTTTCTCAAGCACGAACTCGGAGCCGGCGAGATACCCCTCCCAGTAGAGCGCCTGGTGCAGCAGGGCGACCCCGAAGGCGACCACCGACCTCGCCCCGGGCACGAAGTCGCACGGGTGATGGCCGGTCGGGGAGTCGTCGAAGCGCCCCACGTTGGCAACGCCGACCAGACTGGCCCCACCCGCCTTCAGCCAGGCGGTAACCTCGCCGGTCAGAGCCGGGCTCTCCTCATGCTCCGTCTTTTCTGACAGCCGGGTCTTCAATTTGCGCCTTCCTTTCCTGCCGCTTAACCAGGTCATGCAGGGTCGTGGAGTCGAGCACGGCATTTATCACCCTATCGAGCTCAAGCCAGACCTCGCGGGCGACACATAGTTCGGCGCGGGGACACCGCGCCGGGTCGGCCACACAGTCCACGGGAGCCAGCGAGCCTTCGACGAGCCGGAGTATCTCGCTCAGCCTTATCTCCTGAGGCGGCCGGGCTAGCTGGATGCCCCCTGAGGCACCCCGCGAGCTCCTCACCACCCCGGCCGCGGCCAGGGGCATCACGATGTGCTCCAGATAGTAGAGCGATATCCCCTGTCGCCGGGCTACGTCCTTCAAGGGAATGGGTGCCGTCCCCTGATGACAGGCCAGGTCGAGGAGCGCCCGCGCTGCGTATCGTCCCCGGGTAGAAAGCTTCATCTAACCTCGAAAGATATTGACTAATTTGACCATCTAAGTCAAAAATAGCACGGGCCGGACGCTTTGTCAAATAACGGAACCTATTTTCAGATGAGACTGAGGGCCTCTTTACGCTCGCTAAGCAGCCTTTCAATCTCCGCAATATCCTCCGGGGAGAGCTCCCAGTCCGCAGCCTTAGCTGTCTCCTCAATCTGAGCGGGCTTCCTGGCCCCGACAATGGCCGAGGTTAGCGCCGGGTGCCTAAGCACCCAGGCTATCGCCAGCTGGGCGAGGCTTCGTCCGCTGCGACGCGCAATCGGCTCCAGGCCCTTAACCAGCTTGAGATTAATGTCCAGCGCCGGTTCCTTAAAGTGCGGGACGTTACGCCGGAAGCCGTCGTCCCGGTCCAGATTAAGCGCCCGCTCCCGGGTGAACTTACCGCTGAGCAGGCCGTGGGCGATGGGCCCCCAGACGACGATACCGATATTATTCCGGGTGCAGTAGTCGAGCACCTCGTCTTCCAGCTCGCGCTCGAGCATGCTGTAGGGGTTCTGCACGGCGGCCACCGGGTGAATAGCATGGACACGCTTGAGCTGCTTAACGTTAAAATTCGAGGCCGCCGCATAGCGTACCTTACCCTCTTTTATCAACTGGGCTACCGCCCCCCACGCCTCCTCGATATCCTCGTCGGGTATCGGCCAGTGAACGTGATACAGGTCGATAACATCTACCCCCAGCCTTTTCAGGCTGCCATCGACCTCAGCCAGGATGCTGTCCCTTTTCAGAACGAAGGACACCTTACCCTGCTCATCGCCGGCAAGGCCGCACTTGGTGGAGATAATCGGTTTCCGGCTCAAGCCCTTGAGAGCCCGGCTCACCACTTCCTCGGCGTGGCCCAGCCCGTAAATCGGGGCGGTATCAATCCAGTTGATGCCCTCTTCCAGGGAGCGTAAGATAGTGGCCACCGAGTCATCATCACTCTGCGGCCCCCAGCTGGCTTGCCAGCCGACCCCGCCCAGAGCGAAGGTACCCAGCCCGACCGTGGTCAGGTCAAGATCAGTCCAGCCCAGTTTCCGGGTTTTCATAGCTCGCCTCCTTTTATACTGCTCTACTACAGCCGGCTAGCCTGTTTCCAGGGACACGACAGGCATTTCAGGGCAGTTTATCCCGGTAATTATCACTCCGGCGCCGCCGGCCTGTCAATTAATACCGGCCCCCCAACTAACGCTTGACGCAAGGCGAGCCCAAAGTCTAGAATTCCCTAGAGGGCCAGATTAAGGAGGGGGCGGTTAAGTCCCGGTGGGCTTCGCGGACTTCAAATCCGTTGGGGGGCATTTAGGATGTCTCCGGTGGGTTCGACTCCCATGCGCTCCCGCCACCAATCTATCTCACCACCTACGCCGCCAGTCGGCTACTTTTAGTAGAGCACCCGCTCGTCAGCGACGCGGCGGGTTATCTTGGCCCCATCCAGGTGCTCGAGAAAGGCCAGGGCGTACTTACGGCTGGTATGAAACATGTCCCGGACTTCGGCCACCGTCACCTTACCGTGAGACTTAAGATAGTCACTCACCAGGGCGACCATTTCATCATAAGCCGCCGACGAGAAGACCACGTCAGCGGCCACCTTAACCACCTGACGCCGCGCCACCAGCAGGTTAAGCAGCTCTGGATCCGGGATAAGCTCCCGGGACGGGTTATAAGGGTTTGCCTCAAGCTCATTTAAGAAGGCGGTTACCTTAGCCTGCTGGGCCGGACTCAGCCTGACCTGATGGCCAGGCAGGCGAACGGCGCCGGTATCCTCGACGATAACCCCCTCTCCGAGAAGCCGCGCCAAGACTACCTGGTGACGGACGCTCATCTTAAGGCGGCTGGCTAGCTCTGCCCGGGGGATACCCAACCGGGCCGGAAACTCCCGATGATACCGCTCCAGGGTGCCGACCACCGCCGCGACGAGACGCTCCCAGCCAGCCGCGGTAAAGAACAGCCGGCTACCGCCCTCGCCTACCGCCACCAGCTTCCCCTGCTCAACCAGGGACTCAAGCGCCGGCTCAAGCTCGGACGCCGGGAGCTCGCTCCGGGAGCGCAGGGCGGCTGGTTCCAGAGGCTCCCCGGCCCCGAACACCGCCAGCACCACCTCTTCGGCGCTGCCCTGCGCCTTGCGCCTAAGGCTCTCGATGCCGCCGGCAGGAAAGCGGCGGTAGCGCCGGGCACGGGACTCGACCACCACACCACCCCCCAGGGTCTCCTCCGGGGAGCGGATAATAAAGCGGTCGCCCCTGACCAGAGCCACCGGCTTACTGAGCGACAGGTGAGCCAGACCGGCTTCGCCCGGCCTGAGCTCCGTCCTCTCCAGGAGACGCACCTCGGCCATAGCCTGAGCGGTGCCGGTGTGGAAGCTGACGGTGGCCCCGTGGCGCAGGGAGCGGGGAAGATACGAAATCAGGCGTAGCTCAACGATGAGCCGGGTGGTCGCCTGGAGCCAGCCCGGGCTGGTGAGAACGTCGCCCCGTTCCAACTGCGACTTGGCAACGCCAACCAGGTTGACCCCGACCCGGTTACCGGGCAGCACCGTATCCAGACGCGTCTTGTGGGTCTGTAAGCCGCGAATCCGCGACTTAAGGCCCCGCGGCGTAATCTCTATCTCCTGACCTACGGAAAGCGAGCCGTCGACCAGGGTGCCGGTCACCACCGTCCCCGAGCCGGACATGGTAAAGACGCGGTCAATGGGCAGGCGCGGCCGCCCGATATCCCGCTTGGGGGGAGCCGAGCTTACCAGCCGGTCGATAGCCGAAACGAGCTCGGATAAGCCCTCGCCGGTTACCGCCGAGACGGCCAGAACCTGGGCCCGGCGCAGGCTGGTAGGCTCCAGCAGCTTTTCGACATCGGCCGTTACCAGCTTGAGCCATTCGCTATCCACCAGGTCTTTTTTGGTAATGACGGCCAGCCCCCGGTCTACCCCGAGCAAATCGAGGATAGCCAGGTGCTCTCTGGTCTGGGGCATAACGCCCTCGCTGGCATCGACGATGAGCAGCGCCAGGTCGATACCGCCGACACCGGCGACCATGTTCTTAATCAGCCGCTCGTGCCCCGGCACGTCGACGATGCCCACCTCCCCGCCACCGGGCAGCTTGAGCCAGGCAAAGCCCAAATCGAGGGTCATGCCCCGCTCTTTCTCCTCAAGCAGCCGATCCGGGTCGATACCCGTTAGAGCCTGCACCAGGGCCGACTTACCATGGTCGATATGTCCTGCGGTACCCAGCACAAACACGGCACACCATCCTCGCGCGGCGGCTAACGGGAGAGCCCGAGGCTAAGGGCGGACTCCCGAAGCGCCTTAATGACCAGCCCATCCTCTTCGGGGAGCACGGAGCGGGGGTCGAGAAACAAGACCTGGCCGCTAATCCGGCCGATAACGGGGACTTCCCGAGCACTCAACTGCTGGCCGAGGCGGCGCGCTAGCTGCGGCGGCTTCCGCCGGCCCTCTTCGCCCACGGCAACCAGCCACGTGGGCAGGGTGCCCCCGGGCAGGCTGCCACCCCCGACCATAGTCTCCCCCTCGACCACCCTGGCCGAACCCCCGATAGCCTCGGCCCAGCGTCCGGCCCGTTCTTCAATCTCAGTAAGCGGCGCCGAAATCATGCGCCATATCGGAACCTTGGCCTCGGCCTCGCCCTTAAGGTAGTGAATCAGGGTGGCTATCAGCCCGGCCAGCCTTACCTTATCGATACGCGCCGCCCGCTGCAGGGGGTGCTTCTTTAAGCGGTTGATTAGCTCCCCGTCGCCGACGATAATGCCGGCCTGCGGGCCGCCCATGAGCTTATCGGCGGAGGAAAGGACCAAATTAGCCCCGAGGCTGATACTCTGCGGTATAGTCGGCTCGGCCTCCAGCCCGAACCGGGTAACGTCCAGGAGGCAGCCGCTGCCGACGTCGTCGAAGACCGGCAGGTCGCAGCGCTTACCGAGAGCAACCAGCTCCTCCAGGCTCACCGTATGGGTAAAGCCGGTCAGCTTGAAGTTACTGGCGTGAACCCGCATCAGGGCCGCCGTGCGCGGCCCGATGGCCTCTTGGTAGTCCTTGAGGTAGGTACAGTTGGTGGTGCCGACCTCGACCAGTTTGGCCCCGCTCTGGCGCATCACGTCGGGGATGCGGAAGCCGCCGCCGATCTCCACCGCCTGGCTGCGGGAGACAATCACCTCTTTTCGCTTGGCAAGCGCGGTAAGGGCCAGCAGCACCGCGGCGGCATTGTTATTGACCGCCAGGGCCGCTTCGGCGCCGGTCAGCCGGCAGAGGAGCTTCTCGACATGGGTCTGGCGCGAGCCGCGCCGCCCGCTATCAAGCTCGAACTCCAGATTACAGTAGCCCCTGGATGCGGCGTCCATAGCCGCCATAGTCTCTTTACTTAAAGGGGCGCGCCCCAGGTTAGTGTGCAGGATGACGCCGCTGGCGTTAATTACCGGGCGCAAGGTGGTGGTCATCAGGGAACCGGCTTCGGCGCAGACGGCCGTAACCAATTCCTCGGTCGTGGGACAGGGAGCGCCGTCGGCCAGAGACCGGCGCGCCTGCTCAAGACAGCCGCGCACCAGGTCAACGACGAGCGGGCGCGGGCAGCTCTCCAGGAGACGGCCGAGCCGCGCTTCGGAGAGTAGCTTATCCACGCTGGGCAGGTCCCGAAATCCATTGTCCATCTTGCTTAAAGCTATTGTAATATATCCCGAGGGGTTTTCAAAGCCCGCCGGTGGCTTTGCCTGCCGGAAGCGGGAGTGCTAAAATAGCCGGGGAGCCCACGGGAGCCAGACCTTCTTACGGCACAGGAGGAATATGGAGAAGAGAGTAAACCCACGCCTTACGGAGAGCGTGCGCGGGGCCGGTTGAGCTTCCAAGATGGGTCCGGGAGACCTCAACAAAGCGATATGCGACCTACCCAAGATGCGCGACCCTAACCTGATTCGGGGTATAGCCAGTCCCGACGATGCCGGAGTCTACCGGATAAGCGACGAGGTGGCTATCATCCAGACGATTGACTTCTTCACGCCTATCGTCGACGACCCCTACACCTTCGGGCAGATTGCCGTGGCCAACGCCCTGAGCGACGTCTACGCCATGGGCGGTAAGCCGCTGACGGCGATGAACGTGGTCTGCTTCCCGGTAAAGTCCATGGACATCAGCGTCCTCAAGGAGATACTCCGGGGCGGCGTGGACAAGATACTGGAGGCCGGGGCGCTATTGGTCGGGGGGCACAGCATCGAGGACGACGAGCTTAAATACGGGCTCTCGGTGACCGGCACCGTGCACCCCAAGCGCCTGTTAACCAACGCCGGGGCCAGGGCCGGGGACAGGCTGATACTCACCAAACCGCTGGGTACCGGCATCATCAGCACGGCGATAAAGGCGGAGATGGCCGGTGAGGCGGCCGCCGCCAGGATAGCCGAATCCATGGCCACCCTGAATAAAGAGGCCGCCGAACTGATGCAGGAGATAGGAATTCACGCCGTTACCGATATCACTGGCTTCGGGCTTATCGGCCATACCGCCCAGATGGCGGATAACAGCCGGGTAGGCATTACTATCTTTTCGGATGCGGTGCCCGTTTTCCCCGAGGTTGCCGACTTCGCCGAGCAGGGCCTGTGTCCCGGCGGCCTGTACCGCAACCGGGAGTTCTACTCCCCTTCGGTCATCATCGGCGATAAAGTCCCCGCTCACATCCAGGATATTTTATTCGACCCGCAGACCTCAGGGGGGCTCTTAATCTCGCTGGCGACTACTAAGGCCCGCCGGCTACTGGATAAGCTAAATCAGGCCGGAATCAACGCGGCTATCGTCGGCGAGGTCACCCGCCAACCGAGGGGAAAGGTTACCGTGAGGTAATCTTACTGGTGACCCTCCGGGTCACCGGGGTACTAACCTCAACCGGGTTTCCTGGTACGAAGACTTAGCTCCTTGGTAGTCTCGCCGCCCCTGGAATCAGCCACGCTAACCGTAATCGTGACGTACTCGCCGCAGGTATCGGGAGCAAAGAAGATAGCCGCCGGGCCTTCCGCGGAGAGCTCACCGTCGTCGGCCGACCAGAAGTAGCTTAGCACGTCGTCGTCCGGGTCGGTGGCAACACAGGTAATATCGGCATCCTGACCGAAGATTACCACGGTAGCGGTCGATGTCAGGCTCTCAATCACCGGAGAGTGATTAACGGTTACCTCCAGGGTCAACCGGCCCGTCGCCCGAGCCCCACTGCCGTCGCTCGCCACCACCGTAATCACATAGCTACCCAGCTCTAACGGCGCTTCCCAGGTAGCAACCGGGCCGGTGCCGTAGAAGGCGCCCCCGGTCGCCGACCAGGAATACGTTAGCTCATCCCCGTCATCGTCCTGAGCCTGGCACTCGATAACCACGAACTCGCCGCGGTTAATCTGATGCCGCTTGGTACTCAGGCTGTCGATGACCGGCGGCGTATTGGCGGCGACCTCCAGACTGAACTGCGCCTCGGCCTCACTGCCCCTATCGTCAGTCACCGTAACGCTAATCTGATAGCTACCCGGGGTGTCGGGCGTCTTCCAGGAAACCGCCGACCCCTCCCCGGAGACAGTACCCCCGTCCGCCGACCACTGATAGCTAAGCTCACCACCGTCCGGGTCGTAGGCAATCGCCCGGAGCGGGCAACTATCCGCCGTACTCAAGCTATCCTTCTCCGCCTCCAGGCTAACGATAACCGGGACCTTGTTGGCTAGAGCACAGCCGCCGAGCAAGGTAAACAGGGTAAGCCCCACCAGCCCCAGTAGCTTAGGCGAAGGTAATTTCATAACGTCTCACTCCATATCCGAGATAAACGAAAACCCCGGGGTGCCCCCGGGAAGCCACCGAGTATACCGATAACTCTATACTAAGCTGACTAATTATGTCAAGAATCCCCGATATTTGACAACATACGCTCTAGGGAACTATATTTTATTAGTATAGTAGTAATAAATCCCCGCCAGAATCAGTAGCTATGAATATTTCCACCAGAGGGCGCTACGCCCTACGGGCCATGCTCGACCTGGCTCTCCAAGCGGGAGACAGCCCGACCATGGTCAAGGACATCTCACGTCGCCAGGAAATCTCAGACCTCTACCTCGAACAGCTCTTCAGCCGGCTCAAGATAGTCGGCCTGGTAAGGAGCACTCGAGGCCCTCGAGGGGGCTTCACCCTGGCCAAACCGCCCGCGCAGATAAGACTGAGCGAGATTATGCAGGCCATGGAGGGGTCGTCGGCGCCGGTAGCGTGCGTCGACAACGTCCATTGCTGCTCCCGCGCCGAGTTCTGCATCACCCGCCGGATATGGGTCGAGATGAAAAAGGTGACCGACGAGGTGCTGGGTTCCACCACGCTGAAAGACCTGATGATACAGGTAGCCGAACACGAGGTCGAGACATCCGGCGCTTAAACGACAAGAAAAGAGGGTCATGAAAAAGGGAATCCTGAATATCGGCTGGCTGTGGCTGGTGCTGGCCCTGGTGCTGCCGGCCATGGCGGCAGTATTGTTTAACGCCAAGCCAGCGGCTGGCTGAGGGTGCGGCGGGTCGTCAGGTCCGACGGCCGGGGAACTCACCGTGGACATCAGTCCCGAGGACGGCGGCGAGGTCGAGATAACCACCTCGCTGATGGATGCCGATATTCCGTGTCTCTACCCCGCCTCGATTTCCATTGACTTCGGGGACGATATTATTATCGAGGCGATACCGTCGGCCGGCTACCACTTCACCGGCTGGAGCGGAGAGCCGACTATTAATAAGCATCGTAACCCGATAATAACCGAGTTCAACAACCCCCTGGACCTCACCGCCAACTTCGCCCCCGATTTCATTGACTATGTCTCCGAGGACGGCACGCTCAACGTCAGCATCCCCGCGGAAACCACCGCCCTGGACAAAAGGGACCAACCGCTGACCGACATCGAATTCGAGGTGGTCGACGACCCACCACCCCCCTACCAGGGCAGCGTCGTCGAGCCGGCCTACGACCTGGAACCCACCGGAGCCACCTTCGAGCCGCCGGTTACCCTGGCCTGGGCCTACGACGCCGAGGCCATTCCGGAAGGGGTAGCCGAAGAGGATTTGACTATCGCTTACTACGACGAAAACGGCGGCCGGTGGCTAAAGCTGGAATCGGAGGTCGACCCGGAACAGGACCTGATTACCGCCCCCATCGCCCACCTGACCACCTTCGCCATACTGGCCCCGCCGGCTGAGGCTCCCCTGATTACGGCAACAGAGGAAACAATCTTCATCATCAGCGATTTTACCATCTCGCCCAGTGAGGTCAGCCCCGGCGAGGAGGTCACTATCAGCGCGCTGGTAATCAATGAGAGCCAGACCGAGGGGGCTCAAGTGCTGACCCTCAAGATAGACGAAACGGTAGCCGCTACCGAGACAGTCGACCTCGGTACCGGCGCCTTTCAGGCGGTAACCTTTACCGTTTCCCGGAGCGAAGCGGGTACTTACCTCGCAGAGCTCCAGGACCAGAGCGGCGAGTTTACCGTGAAAGAAGCCACCACCAACCTGGCGCCACCCCCACCTCCGTCGGCGGCCCAGGAGCCGCCATCCTCGGAGATTAACTGGGCCATCATGGCCCCGATTCTGGTCGCTATCTTTCTGGCTATCTTCCTACCGCTGTGGAGGAAGAGACGAAGAGACCACTTCGACTGGTAGCCAGCCGCCTTCAAGGCACCTTATAGCGAGCCGCTCCTCATCCCCGCAGGCGAGGTTTAGCTCTCCAGTATCGCCATGGCCTCCTCACGGTAGGCATCCATGATATAGGGTATTCCGGTGACCCTGGCGCACTCTTCGGTCAGGGACATGAGCTCACCACGAGTGATTGCCGGAACGCTGAAGCACCGGGCACCGGCCATGAGCTGCTGCAGGCCCACCCTGATTTTCTCGCTGTAGCTATAGATGCCGATGGCACCCAACGGAATGTTCTTTATCTCGTCGGCACCGACGATATTCTTAACGTCCTCATAATTAACGAAGATTTCCTCTACCGTCGAGCCGAACTGCCCCACGGTGCTGGGCAGCTTACCCTCCTTGAGCCACTGGGCGATGTTCTTCCCGACCATGCCCGGAATCATGAGCGCCCGTCCCATGCACACCGCCTTGGCAAAGGGTGCTCCCAGGGCGATTGCCTTGAAGACGCCGTCTTCGCTGCTGAAGCCGCCGGCAAAGGCGATATCGGGGACCCGTTCACCCCTATCGGCCAGCTTCTGGCAGAACTCGTAAGCCGCCGCGTGCAGGTAAAGGCTGGGTATGCCCCACTCCTCCATCATCCGCCAGGGGCTCATGCCGGTGCCGCCCGGAGCCCCGTCTATGGTTAGCAGGTCGATTTTAGCCTTCGAGCTCCATTTGATAGCCATAGCCAGCTCACGCAGCCCGTAGGCGCCGGTCTTCAAGGTGACGCGCTTAAAGCCCAAATCCCGCAGCCGCTGAACCTCGGCGTA
Organism: Dehalococcoidales bacterium; assembly: GCA_016931015.1. Taxonomy (GTDB): domain Bacteria; phylum Chloroflexota; class Dehalococcoidia; order Dehalococcoidales; family UBA5760; genus UBA5760. The sequence continues at coordinate 3,384 of JAFGFP010000006.1, read as the reverse complement.
GAAGCCCTCCTCACTAATGAAACCAAGGCGGCTGTGGCGCTCGAACTCCTTAATCGCCCCGTCTTTAAAGGCAGCCTGGGTAACCGGGTTCGAGGGGTCGGGGGTGACGATATAACCGCGTTTCTGTAGCTCCAGGGCCCGCTCCAGGCTGTTGACTTTAATCTCGCCGCCGATACACTTGGCGCCCTGCCCCCACTTTAGCTCGATGGTATTGAGGCCGTGTTTCCCGTGAACGTACTCGGCAACCCCCAGTCTGGTATCCTCCACGTTCATCTGAACCAGTATCTCACCATAGCCCTGGTGGTAGCGGCGGTAGACCTCGATGCGGTGGTCCATATCGGGCGCCAGCTTAACCTTACCGTTGGCATCGAGCTCGAGCTTGGGGTCGATACCGCAGACATTTTCGCCGCAGACGATGGTAACCCCGCTGATGGCGGCGCCAACGGCATAATGTTCCCAGTTCTTCCGGGCTATCTCCGTAGAACCCAGGGCGCCGGTAAAGATGGGCACCCTCATCTTAACCTTGATGTCCCAGCCGTACTCGGTCTCGGTGCTGACCGCCGGGAAAATGGCGGTATCGGAGTCACCGACCACGCCGCCGGGCAGACCCTTAGCCCCCAGGGCGTAACCCTGGATATTAAGATGCGAATAATCGACCGGGTATTCCTTATCGCCCCCGGCGGTGATGTAGCCAAACGGCCCGGGATAGATTAGCTCCCGGCCGCGGAAGGTGGCCTTGAATACCTCGCAGTTGCCGGTGCAGGTATCAATACAACGGGTGCAGAGACCACTCATCGGTACGACGCTTTTAGAGCGATTGGTAGTCCTGGTGGCATCATTCGAGTTCGGTCTTTGTAGGTTCATACTTTAAGATTCCTCCCATAATTTGATTTTAGTTTATGTCAAGTAGCCGGGGCTAGGCCCGGCAATCATTGGGGACCGTCTTCGGCTCCGTTACCTTAAAAGCTCCCGGAACCTAACCAGGCTCCGGTAATCCACGATGGTGCTCATCGCCCGGTTTTCCGCCTCGATGCCCGCCTCCTCGGCGGCGGCTATCGGGTTAAGACCGCCCAGGAGAACCACCCCCACCCGGTTAAGCTCCACCGGGATCTCGCACACCGGCTCACTGGTGTTACCCATCACCAGCACCCCACCCATCCCGGCTCGACTCAGCTTGGCGATTACTTCCTCGGCGAGAGGCCGGCACAGGACCGGTATCTCACGGAAGTTAGCCAAGAGCTTACCGTCGCCGCTCCGGGCAACCTCGGTCACCGAGGTCATCTTACCCATGATAAATACCTCCGAGGGGTCCAGCGACGAGCCGGCGTAGTGAATCAGCTCCACAAAGCGCAGCGGCTTATGATTTTTAATCTGGAGGATACCGCCGAACCTGGAGTCCATGGGTACCCCGGCCTTAAGCAGGGAGCCGTTGACCACGATACTGCACACCGTGGCTAAGGCCACCTGACCCGGGGGAACGATTAGCTCACCGATGGTCTCCCCTTCCCGGGCGACGGTTACCAGGTCGCTGACACACAGCCCGGCCTCAAACGCCGGGGCCATAATGGGCAGCGCCCTCTGGAAGTTATCCCGGCTGAAAAGAGAGACATTGACCGGCACCAGGCCGGTACGATGCTCCAGGTCGAAATCGGTGCGGAAGGCGAGCAGCTCAATCTTCGAGATAGCAAAACCGACCTTGTCTCTCACCAGAGCGCTCTTCAGCTCCTCCATGCCCGCTTCGGTAATCAAGCGGCCATCGCGCCCCACCAGCCGGGTCAGGCCGCGCTCGTCCATATGCTTGAGGTGATACCGAACCGCCCTCTCTCCCAGCTCGACACCCAGGTCTTTCAGGCGGCGGGCAATAATACGCGCCCCCAGAGCCCCCTGAGAGTCGCTCAGTACCCTGAGAATAGCAAAGACCTTACGCTCGACGTCCTGCGTTTCAAATCCCATGGTGCTTTCCGGCTAGAGGAAACCGTTTTCCCTATAATAGCAGCGCCGACTGCTTTCGTCAACCATCCCGCTATCACACGGGACAGTATTGATTTGACCATAAAGATGGCATATACTAAACCTTAAAAGAGCCCTACCAGCCTGACCACAAAGGAAGGGAGGTGTTCCCATGCCTGAGGTAGCAATTGGAAAGGTGAACGACTTCTTCGCCCGACCGGTGGTCGCCGGGATTGAGCTAACGGCACCCGTTAAGGTGGGCGATACCATCCACATCACGGGCCACACCACCGATTTGACGCTGACCGTGAGCTCGATGCAAATAGATAACGCGAGCGTCGAGCAGGCGAAGGCCGGAGACAACATCGGCATCAAGGTTACGGATCGGGTGAGACGGGGCGACACGGTCTACAAGGTTACCGGCTGAGAAAAACCCCTCGCGCCCACCGAGACACTCAACCTCAAAGCGCTAACCCAGGCTTTTCATCAGGTTAGCCATCTCCAGGGCGTGTTCCGCCGCCTCGAAGCCCCGGTTCCCCATCTTGGTTCCGGCCCGCTCGATAGCCTGCTCTATGGTATCCGAGGTGATAACGCCGTAGATAACCGGCAGCCCGCTCTCCAGGCTCACCTTAGCCACGCCCTTACTTACCTCAGCGGCCACATAGTCGAAGTGAGGCGTCCCGCCGCGAATCACGGCCCCGAGGCAGATAATGGCGTCGTAACGCTTGGACTGGGCCAGCTTCTTAGCCACCAGTGGAAGCTCAAACGAGCCCGGCGCCCAGGCAATATCAATATCGTTCTCACCAACGCCGTGGCGCCCCAGGGCGTCCTGGGCCCCCTCGAGCAGCTTCCGGGTAATAAAATCGTTAAACCGGGAGACAACCAGCCCGAACTTGAGACCCTTCCCCAGCAGACTGCCTTCAAACTGTTTTTTCATTGACCCTCTCCTTCCCTGAGTTAATCCCTAAGCCAACCCAGCTAAAACACTTAGTCGCCGGGCACGTTCTCGATACCCAGAGCGTGCCCCATTTTTGCCTGCTTGGTGGCCAGATAGTGACGGTTATACGGGTTGGGGGGAGCGATTATGGGCACCGTCTCGGTAACCTCAAGCCCGTAACCCTCAAGAGCCACCACCTTCTTGGAGTTGTTGGTGAGCAGCCTGATTTGGCGCAGGCCCAAATCGGCCAGAATCTGGGCGCCGATACCGTAGTCACGCAGGTCGGGGGCAAAGCCCAAAGACAGGTTCGCCTCCACGGTATCCAGCCCCTTATCCTGAAGGGCATAAGCACGAATCTTGTTATGGAAGCCGATACCACGCCCCTCCTGTCTCATGTAAAGGAAAACACCCCGCCCCTCCCCGGCAATCGCCTGCATGGCCAGAGAAATCTGCTCGCCGCAGTCGCAGCGCAGGCTGCCGAAGACGTCGCCGGTGAG
>JAFGFP010000039.1 GCA_016931015.1 Dehalococcoidales bacterium | reverse complement strand
GGCCATGGCCTTCGAGCCGGTGAGCAGACTAGCGTCGTACGCCGGGAGCCCGTATTCGGCCATGAAGCGGTCGCGCCGGGCATCGGGGAGCTCGGGAAGCCGGCCTCTAATCTCCTCGACCCAGGCTGCCTCTAAGGTCAGCGGCGGCAGGTCTGGCTCCGGGAAGTAGCGGTAGTCGTGAGCATACTCTTTACTTCGCATGGATACCGTCTTCCCCTCCTCTTCCACCCAGCCCCGGGTCTCCTGGGTGAGTTTCCTGCCCTCGCCGGCGGCCTTCCTCTGCCGCTTGGCCTCGTACTCCAGGGCCCGATAGACCGCCCGGAAGCTGTTCATGTTCTTGATTTCGACCTTGGCCAGAGACTCCGCACTGTCCTCGGGGCGAATGCTGATATTGGCGTCGCAGCGGAAGCTGCCCTCCTCCATGTTGCCGGTGGATACCCCCAGGTACTGCAGGATGCTACGCAGTTTGATGAGGTACTGCCGGGCTTCCTCGGCGGAGCTCAGATCGGGCTCGCCCACCACCTCCATCAGCGGCGCGCCGGAGCGGTTGACATCGACCAGGCTGTAGTTTACCCCATCCGGGGAAGCGCGGTGCAAGAGCTTGGCCACGTCCTCCTCCAGATGGACGCGGGTTATGCCTAGCTTCTTGCTGGCGCCGTCAATCTCGATATTAAGCCAGCCCCCCTGCCCTACGGGGGCGTCGTACTGCGAAATCTGGTATCCCTTCATCAAATCGGGGTAGGGGTAGTTCTTGCGGTCGAACTTGGTATGCCCGGAGATGGTGCAGTTGAGGGCCAGGGCGGTCATCACGGTGTACTCCACGGCCTGCTGATTGATGGTAGGCAGCACCCCGGGCATCCCGAGGCACACCGGGCAGACGTGGGTGTTGGGGGGGCTGTTGGCATAGTCGGTGCTGCAGCGGCAGAACATCTTACTCCTGGTGAGTAGCTGAGCGTGCACCTCTAGCCCGATAACCGTCTCAAAGTTCATAGACTATCTTGTTTTCTCTGTTGAATAATTGATTGGGATTGTGTCTTATCCCTGCCCCTTCCTGACAGCACTCGGTTAAATATTACCGCACTTTTCGTCTCTCTGTCCAGGTCATTTATAGCTTGCGGTGCGTAGTAGAAAGCCGTAAGGTATGTTATAATTCGGGAAAGCGTGGGGATATAGCTCAATTGGGAGAGCGCTGCGTTCGCATCGCAGAGGTCGGGGGTTCGAATCCCCCTATCTCCACTTTCTTTCTTGAGCTCTTTTCTTGCGGATTCACCTGATGAGCTTCCAGTATGGAAGCGCCTGCCGGACGGATGCCGCGCTGCTATCTGGTCACGAACCTGGCCACCAGGTCTACGGTTTTAACCACGTTCAGCTCCTGAAAGATAGCGGCGAAGCTACTTTCAAGTCTCTCGCCAATGGGTCTCAGGTTTTCCTCGGGCAGATTCCATAGTTCGGACTTGAAATCGCCGAAGGCCCGCTTCCGGGTGCGATATATGAACTGCTCCTCGGTGTCTTCCGGTTTCCGCTGGTCGGCATACTTGGCAGACAACCCGGCATAGATTCTATCTTTCAGCTCTTCCGGGAAGTGGGGGCTATCGAAGATAAGGTTTTGGAAGCCGGTCGCCAGGTGGACTTCGGCCGTACCGGACTGCGGGAACAGCTTGAAGACCTCCTCGGGGAGCGTCGAGGCCCCGTGCTGTACGGCGCCCGCCAGGCCGTACTCTTCCCTGGCTAGTTGAGACAGTTTCTCCAGGGTCTGAAAATCGAGCTTCACCTTTGCGATGGAGCCGTCGGGTAAGACCACGCCGCCGTGGGTCGTTCCCGTCTGCACGCTGATTTTCGATATCCCCTTCATACCGGGGCCGATGAGACCGAGGTATCCCGACATGAAGGCCCTCAGGTCGGCTACGGTACTGTTCCTTGCCCCCACCTCGCCGATTTCCCCGCCGACGGAGACGGTAGTCCCCTGGGGCTCGATACTGCGGATGAACTTGGTTAGTTCGGCGGTGAGAAGGCAGTTCTGAGTCTGCTGTTCCTCTAAGGTCGGCGCGCTGAGGTCGACGAGCGTCGAGGCGTCGATATCGATATTAAAAAAGCCGGCCGCTATCGCCGAGCGGATTAGCGTCTTTAAATCGTTTAGTTCCTTATCGGGTTCGGCTGTGTATCTACGGTGGTTAGCCTGAAAATGGTCTCCCTGAATGAAGACGGGCCCTTGAAATTTCTCTCTTATGGCCGCCGCCAGCACACAGGCGGTATATTCCGACGGTGGTTGGCGGGTATAGCCGATTTCGGAGCGGGCAATCTCGAAGATAAAGGCGCCGGCTTGGTGTTTTAGGGCTGCCCTGAAGACGGCTCTGGCGACCTGATAAGTGATACCGCGGACGTTAATCGCCGGCACTGTTACTCCGCGGTAGAGCTCCTTGCCGGACGCTTCGTAGAGCCCCTGAATGCTGGCCGGGGTAATACCACGCTCGGAGGCCAGGTCGCGTATTTCGCGCTGGGCCTTTTGCCTCGTCGGCTCATCGTCACCCAGAGCCGCCTTGCGTACCAGTTCGTCAATGTTTTCCGCGGCGGGATAATCATTAGCCATGATTTCGTCCAACCTTCCTTAGAATAGCGCGCCGTCCGTTGTATCTTTCGGTGTCGTACAGGGTCTCGACGTCGACCAGGGATAGTTTACCGATGACTTCGTCGATGGGGACGGCACAGATTTTGCCGTTCCGGTAGCTGACCATGCGGCCGTACTGCTGGTTGACTATCAGGTCAACCGCGGCGATACCGAAGTATCGTCCCATTCTCCGGTCGTAGGCGCAGGGCGTGCCCCCTCTCTGCAGGTGGCTCAGTACTATGCTGCGGGTTTCGAGCTGGGCTTGTTTCTCAATCTGCCGGGCCACAGTCTCGGCGATGCCGCCCAGGGACTTGTGGCCGAAGCTGTCTATCTCCTCACGGGCAAAGGATTGGCCGCCGCCGCTGATTTTGGCGCCCTCCGCCACGACCACAATATCGTACCTTATGCCCTGGGACCGGCCTTCGAGCAGGAGCTCGCAGACCCGCTCGATGCTGAAGTCGTATTCGGGTATCAGGATGATATAGGCGCCGCTGGCCTCACCGCCTTCCAGGGCCAGCCAGCCGGCGTTTCTCCCCATGGTCTCCACCACGAAAATTCTCTTGTGAGACCCGGCGGTAGTCCGGAGCCGGTCAATCTCCTGGGTGATGACCTCCACGGCGGTCTCGAACCCCAGGGTGTAATCGGTGCCCGGTAGGTCTTTATCAATCGTTTTCGGAATGCCGATGACGTTGACGCCTTCCTTGGATAGCTTCTGGGCGACGCTCTGGGTGTCGTCGCCGCCGATGGCGATGAGGGCCCCCAGCCCCAGCTTTTCTATGTTGGCCAACACTACCTGCGCGGCATTATGCTTAGGGTCGTAGGGGTTGCTGCGCGAGGTGCCCAGCATGGTTCCCCCGTACCGGTCCCAGGTCCGGACCACTTCCTGGTTCAAAGCCACTACGTCACCATGAGGTGCCGGGTTACAGCCTTGAGGATTCATCAGCCCTTTCCAGCCGTCGCGGATGCCCAGAACCTCGAAGGTGATGCCCGCTTCCTGGGAGAGCCTTTCGTCAAGGGCGGATTTTACTATCCATTTTATAGCCGGGTTCAGCCCGGCACAGTCCCCGCCGCCGGTGAGAACTCCGATTCTCATCTTTCGCATTCCCTGTTCTCCTCTGTTTGCTTCGCTAGATGGTTTATTTTACTGGTTTTCTTCCATCATTACAAACAGCGTTGTTGCTAGACGTGTCGGGTGCTATAATGGCGGACGTTGCTGGATATCGAGGTAGAGACGAGACTAAAGTTCTACCTGTTGCCTCCTATCGCCACCAAACCAGTTAACCGAGATGTCCGGGAAAGACTATACCTCTAGATTGATGGAAGACTCCACCGGCGCAATCTGGATAACCTGGGTCTCGGAAAGGTCGGGTAATCTGGATATATGGTACGGTAAGCTGCTCGGGGCGGAGAGCTGATACCGCTTTTCATGATTTAGCGGTCTCTTGGGTTTCCGGAGAAGCGTTGTCCTTTTCGCTTAACTCCGGTATAATTGTGCGTGGCGGCGTGCCCCTGTAGCTCAGAGGATAGAGCAGCGGTTTCCTAAACCGCGTGTCGCGCGTTCGAGTCGC
>JAFGFP010000038.1 GCA_016931015.1 Dehalococcoidales bacterium | reverse complement strand
GGCTCGTGGAAGAGCAGGGCAAACCCCCTGACCTTATCCTTGGAGTCCTCGGCCACGAAGAGGATGGCGCGGAAGCGGTACTTCAAGGGGTTACGCAGCTGCTTGGGTAGCTTCGATACGTCCCTCCGGGAGAGGCCCGGAAACTGGGTGCGCAGGATTTCCTGAACCTGGCTAAGCGCTTCCTGGTTCAGGGGCGTCACATTATCATAGACCCGGCGAATTCGGAACATACCCTCATCCCCGCCGCTTTTCCGGGCTACTGGTAGTCATACCCTATTTTAGCACGGGGCTAATGTCTTTTAATATCCCGACCAGACCCAACCCGCGGATAATCATGGTCACGGCAATCGCCGCCAGCAGGAGGCTGAATACCTTCGATACCGCCTTAAGTCCTCCCTGCCCCATAACCCTGACAATTCTCTGGCTCAGCAGGAAAGACCCCCAGGAGATAACCAGATTCAGAAGGAAGGAAAGCAACACCACAGATAGCGGGAACTCGGATGTCAGCAAAAGAAGGGTGGTGATGGTAGCCGGGCCAACCGTTAGCGGCGTGCCGATGGGGACCACCGCCATCATCTCTTCCTTGATTAGCTCCACCATGCGGCCGGTCGTTATATACTTGATGGCAAGTACCAGCAGGATAATACCGCCGGCGATAGCAAAGGCGCCCACGGAAATGCCCATGAGATTCAAGATGAAGCGGCCGAAGAAAAGAAAGGCCAGCCCGACAACGGCAGCGGTGCCGACGGCGATGTGGGCAGCCTTATGCTGTTCGGCAGCGGGCGTGCCCTCGGTCAGGGACAGGAAAAAGGGGACGTTGCCCAGGGCGTCGATGGCGATAAACAGCGGCACGAAGGTAAGCGGGAAGGATTCTGCCAGGTTATTCATGAGCCTAGTCCCCAGATTACGCTCACAGGCGTTACTTTAACCGCTTCTGGTAGGTAAGCTTATCGTCCCCGGGCGCGTAGAAGTCGGCAAGACAGCCGGCCAGCTGGTAGCCCCGGGCAAGATAAAAACACCTCGTTTTCTCATAGCCCGGTTTGGATGATGTCTCGACGACGACGAGCCTGCCCTCGGCCTTTTCTATCTCGTCTTCCGCAAAAGCCATCAGGGCGCTACCGATGCCTTTACCCTGTTTTTTAGCGGAGACCGCCACCCAGTATATGTCCCAGGCGCTCTTAGTCAGGGGGACCGGCCCGTAGCAGATATAGCCGGCCAAGCGCGAGCCTGCCTCCGCCACCTGGATGCAATACCCCGACCCCGAAGGGTTATCAAGGTAGCTATCGATAACCTCCTCGGCTACCGTTACCTCGGACGGCTCGAACTCCGGGAGCGAGCCGAGCAGCCTGACTATCTCCGGCTTGTCATTACGGGTCATGGGTCGTATCTTGACGGTCACACTTAACTCTTTTCCAGGGCAAGCTCGACAATCTTCTTAATAAAACGGGGGTAGCTCATCCCGGCGGCCTCGGCTTGGAGCACCGCCCCGGAGCCGGGGGCAATGTCAGGGTTCGGATTTACCTCTATAATCTGCAACCTTCCGTCTCCATCCTGGCGCATATCGACCCGCCCATATCCCCGCCGGCATACCAGGCGAAAGACCAGCCGCGCCGTATCGGTAATAAGCTCTCCAAGGTCGGACGTGATTTGAGCCGGGCACACCGCCTTCGTTCCCCGAAAATAGGCGCTATCCGGCTGCCATTTAGCATCAAAGGTAAGAATCCGGGGCAGACCCGGGGGCAGCTCATAGGCAATTTCCGATACCGGCAGTACCGCACCCCTTCCGTCCCCGATAACGGTAGCGTTAAACTCCCGGCCAGCGATAAACTCCTCGACCAGCGCTTCCCCACCGTAGAGGCGGCACACCCTGGCGACCTGCCTCTCCAGAGCTGCAGGGTCACTGACCACGCTATCCGGCGACAGGCCGTGGCTGGCATCCTCGCTACGGGGCTTTACCAGGCAGGGGTAACGGAGGCTAAACTGGGGAAGCATCTCCGGGGTAAGCAACTGAAAATCGGGCGTTTTGATTCCCGCCGCCCTGATAGCCTGTTTCGATTTAGCCTTATCCAGCGCCAGGGCCAGCGCCGCCGCCGGGCAGCCGGTGTAGGGCACCCTGAGCCGGCTAAGAACCTGCGGCACCAGTGCCTCAGTCTCCGGCTGGCCGCAAAAGCCCTCGAAGAGATTAAAGACCAGGTCTGCCTTAAGAGAGCGCAGCCTTTCCTTGGCCACCTCAACAGGCGGTGCCAGAGGAACCGTGAAGCCGTCGTCGCCCAGTTCACACAGGGCACGGCAGACGGCGGCCACCGACTCCAGGACGTCCCGGGCCGCCTTCTCCTCCCCGACAGCATCGTAGCGCGAGGGGTGGGGCTCGTTATAGACAACGGCAATCCGTCTTCCCAATATCAAGACCCCTCAACTACGGGCAGGCGCGTTGCCTGTCTTGCCAGCGCCGCCTGGAGCACGGCCGCGATAAGCTCTTGGTAGCGCCAGCCCAGCTTGAGCGCCATGATAACCAGGTCGCTGTGGGTGCCCAGCCCGGGGAGAGGGTTTACTTCCAGGAAGTAGGGCGTCCCCTGGGGGCTGACCCTGAAGTCCAGCCGGGCGAAGTCCCGACACCCCAGCGTCCTAAAGGCTTTCAGGCTGACTTCGGCTATCCGGGCCAGGACTTGCTCATCAAGACGGGCAGGGCACTCGTAGCTAACCAGGTTCAGGTAATCGCGCTTTACCTCCAGCGAGTAGACAAAAAAGTCCGCCTGCTTTTTAGGGAGTATCCGCATCATACCCAGTATCATGGGTGGGGCGTTCCCGATTATACCCACGGTAACCTCGTCGCCGGGGATAAACTCCTCGACCATCATCGGCTGCCGGTAGCACTCAAGGAGCCGGCCTGCCGTCTCAACGGCTTCCGCCGGACTAGCTACCAGCGAGCTAACCCCGATGCCCTTACTTGAGCCCTCATCGGCCGGCTTGATAATCGCCGGGAAGGTAAGCCCGTTCCAGAAGATTTCGGAGAGCTCAGCCGGGTTATCAATAAGACACCACTGCGGGGTGGGGATACCGGCGGCTAGAGCCAGCTTCTTACTCAGGGGCTTATCCAGGCAGATGGCCAGGCACTGCGGGCCGGAGCCGGAGTAGGGTATATTAAGCATCTCCAGCACGGAGGGCACCTGGGCCTCGCGGCCGACGTAGTTACCCCGCCCCTCGGCGATATTAAAGACCAAGTCGACCCTCTCCCGGAGAATATTATCCAGGAACTCGGCCCCACCACCCAGCCTGAATACCGAGTGACCGGCCGTCTCAATCGCCGCGGCGATAAGCTCAACCGTCTCGCTGGAGTCATACTCTTCCAGGGCATCCTGGGGACTACCCGCCTCCAGGCTCACGGCTTCTTTAAGGTCATAGGTAAGACCGATGCGCATCACTAGCTCCTTATAATCTTAGACTCTCGTCTCGACCAGCAAACCGGCCTCGGAACCGTCCGACGGAGCTAATACTTCCGGCACCAGCTCCACCTGAGCCTTAGGGTTCCGGTAGTGAAAGAACTGCCCCTGGTAGTTCCGGAGCAAGAGCTCCCCATTATTCTTAGCCATGATGTAGTCCGGTTGCAGGGGCACCTTACCACCCCCCTGAGGCAGGTCGATGACAAAGGTGGGCACCGCCAGCCCCGAGGTGTGTCCCCGCATCCTCTCGATAATGCTGAGCCCGGTCTCCACCGGGGTGCGCAGGTGCTCCGTGCCCTGCACCTCATCGCACTGGAAGAGATAGTAGGGACGTACCTTAATCCTGAGCAGCCTGTGACACAGCTTCATCTGCTCGGCGACGCTGTCATTCACCCCGCGCAGCAGCACCGACTGGTTATTGACCGGCACCCCGCTGCGGAGCAGCCGGTCGCAGGCGGCGGCCGCCTCCGGGGTAATCTCACGGTGGTTATTAAAGTGAGTGTTGAGCCATATCGGGCCGTAGCGCGACAGCATGGCGCACAGCTCCTGGTCGATACGCTGCGGCAGCACCACCGGGAACCTGGTGCCGATACGGATGATTTCCACGTGCTTGATGGCCCGGATTCGGGAAATGACTCCCTCCAGACGGGGGGTGGAGAGGGTCAACGGGTCGCCGCCGGAGATAATGACATCCCGGATGGCCTTGTGCCCACGGATGTAATCGAGCATGGCTTCGAGCTGGGCCGGAGTCCGCACCCAGCCACCGCTCTGCCACTCCCGCTTACGGGTGCAGTGACGGCAGAACATGGGGCAGATATCGGTGAGCACCATCAAGACGCGGTCGGGGTAGCGGTGAACCAGCCCGGGGACCACCGAGTCCCCTTTTTCATCGAGAGGGTCTTCCTGTCCCACCATGCCCATGGTGAGCTCCAGGATGGAGGGTATCGCCTGCTTCCTGACCGGGTCGTCAGGGTCGGCGGGGTCTATCAACGAGAGATAGTAAGGGGTTACCGAAAGGGGGTATTTCAGGGCTACCAGCTTAAGCTGAGCCTGCTCTTCAGCCGAGAGCGGGATAAAGCTGGCCAGTCTGCTAACCGTGGTGATGCGGTTACGGAAATGCCACCTCCAGTCGTTCCAGGCGCTATCCGGTACTTCACCGAAAAGCCTGGTTCTGTTGGTGGCACTGCTACCGGGAGGGTCTTCGTCGAAGCTGCCAGTAGGGACGGCTCTGCCGGGAGGTTCCTCTTCGGTGGCCCCTCCACCGTGGGTTTCACCGGTAACTTCAGCCTGGGCGCGGTATGCCGACCGACGTTTAGTGGTTATCGATGTTGCGTTCAACTTCTTTTCTCTTCTCCTTCTCTCCCTGGTTTGTTATTGTTTGTTATCTTAGGTCGCGTCTGCTCCCGCCAGCCGGCGCCGGGCTACGCGCTGCCCGTCCTTTTTGTCGCCGCCCGCCGGTCGGCAAAGTAGATTCTATCCTCCCCGTCTATATGCCCCTCGAAGGCCAGTATCTCCGGGTGGAGCTCCAGATCGGAGCTAGTACGAATGACGAGACGGTTTTTCTTGGCCAGAGCCGGGCTGAAAATAAGAATCCGTCTTACCGGCTGCTCACGAAAGAGCCCGTCCGTTTCAAAGCACCTCAGCCCTTCGATATATTCCCGCTGAAGCATAAACTGCCGCCGGAGGTAACTCTGCACCGGCTCAGTTAGTTTCTTACCCTGCCCGTTCCTTTTAAATTGTAAGCGCATCTTTCACCGCTTTCAGTTAATCGCTATCAAAAGCCACGGTGCCCTACCCGCCGTATTAAAGGGCTTGATTACTATCTCGATTTCTGGTATCATATTACAGTAAATAGCTTACTAGAAATATATTTCTAGAATTTTATTATAAATAGATTTCATAATTTGTCAAGGGTTTTTAAGGAATTTTTAGGAAATCTTTTGCAGGAGGATTGAGATGAGCGAGTGGGCATTTATCACGAACCACGGACTGGTTTTGGCGACCATCGCCAAGCACCCTAATCTTACTGCCCGGGAAATTGGTGACACTGTGGGGGTGACCGAGAGGACAGCCCACCGCATAATTATAGACCTCGAGGAAGAGGGTTATATCTCAAAGACGAAGGTCGGCCGGCAGAATAAGTATAAAATCCACCCCGATATGCCCCTTAAGAACGAGATGAGCGACACCGAAGTAGGCGAGCTGCTGGTAATGCTGGGCTGGAAGCGTAGAAAGCAGCCGCTAAAAGCTAAAAAGCCGTAGGG
>JAFGFP010000005.1 GCA_016931015.1 Dehalococcoidales bacterium | reverse complement strand
TTCCGGCGGGTGAAAGCCCATAGTCGTCTTGGGGGGCTCGGCGGCTTCGGCGAGCTTGCCGAACTTAGCCTCGTACTTCTTCAGGTTCTCGGTAAGCGCCGAGACCATGCGCTTCATGTGCCCCGGACTGACAATCACCCGCGCCGTCACCATACCCGCCGGCGGCGCCACCATCATGAAGTCCAGAACGAACTCCTCTTTGGTATGGGTAACTAGCATATTGTTCGAGTACACGCCGCCTCTCAAGCTCTCCGGAAAGGCAATCTTAACTTCCTTCTTGGCCGGTTGTTCAGACATGACTAGCCTCCTAAATTATTTCGCCTTACGCTCGCTGCATTATACAACTTAAGGGATAGAATTGTGAACGGGGATCGGATATAGTGTATTACGGTCTAGAAAAGGAGGACTAAACTTATGTATCACGAAATGGATTTCAAGGTTAACACCTACTCCTCAAGGGTAGAACTACGTAAGATAGTAGTGACTCAGTTTCTCAGAGAAGAGCCTGGTCTAGGGAAAGGTGATGATGCGTCACATTACCGCTATAACGTAGAAACCATCGGCGACGGCAGAAGAATCTATCTCACACGTCCCGCCTACTTAAAGAAAGGGTTCGATTTTCGCATAAACGTGGAAGGAACCACATTCCAAACAGGTCGCGAGTATCCTAAACACGACGACATTTTTAATGACCTAAGAGAAAAAAGAAGGGTAAACCCCATCATTTGCAAAAGGCTGCACCAAGCAATAGAGAGAGTATATAACTGTGAAGACCCTGATAACATACTACCCGAATGCCTAGATATGAAATTCGGCATTGGTCATCCACTCGACCTAATACTGAAGGTTATAAAGTGGTTTCTGATAGAACAGGATATCAGGGATTGGAATTACTCAGGCCGTCAGATGTTCAAAAACGGCGTAGACGGCATTCTACTCGAATAGAGACCAAGAGCTTAACTGCCCTGCTAATTGGAATCACGGAGTACTGAGTTCATCCTGCAGGCGATTAACGGTGAGATCAAGGTATTCCTGAGATATATCTATTCCGATATATTTTCTATCCAGTCTTAAAGCTGCCACCCCGGTACTGCCACTGCCGTTAAAGGGGTCAAGGATAACATCGTCCTCTTTAGTCGAGGCTAATAAGATCCTCTCCAACAGCTTAAGGGGTTTCTGCGTGGGATGCTTACCCCTAGACTTCTCTTTTGGTTGCGGAGGGGTTATCTCCCAAAGGTTGCGCATTTGTTTCCCATTACTAAGCTGCTTCATCAATTCATAATTGAAAGTATGCCTGCTATTAGCATTCTTGGCAGCCCAAATTATTGTCTCCGTGGAATGAGTGAAATATCTGCAACTAAGATTAGGTGATGCGTTAGGCTTGAACCAGACAATATCATTTAGAATTTTAAAACCAAGCTGCTGCATAGCAAAACCAACAGAGAATATTACATGAGCCGTACCCGAAACCCATATAACACCGTTTTCTGACAATATCTCCTGGCATTCACTCAACCAAGCCAGATTGAACTTATGATTTTCCTCTACTCCACGTGATACATCCCACTTACCCTTATTCACAGAGACCATCTTACCTGCGTGACAAGTTATGCCGCCATTAGACAAGAAGTAAGGGGGATCGGCAAAAATCATGTCAATAGAACCACGTGGAAATCTGGGTAACAGCTCCAGACAGTTCCCACAAAATAGTCTTATGGAGCGCTCCGTATTTTCATAATATGGCTCTACTTTAATATCGCAGAAAACCTCTGTACTCATACGCCTCCTCTAGCACTTGGTGTAGCCGCAACTGGGACAGACGAAGCACCCTTCCTGATAAACGAGCAGGTTGCCGCAGTCGGGGCACTGCCCGGCCAGGTTCTTCATCAGCCCGTAGTCCTCGGCCCGGGGCTTACCGTCATAGCCGGTGGTGTGCTTTTCCAGCACGCTGGCGATGGCATCGGCGCAGGAGAGGATGGACTTACCCTCCTCCCAGGCGATAGAGGGACAGCGGATACCCCGGAGCTGCCTCACCACCGAAGCCACGTCCACTCCGGAACGCAGCGCCAGCGAGATGAGGCGGCAGGTGGCCTCGAGCTGGGCCTGAGCACAGCCGCCGGCCTTACCCAGGGTGGAGAAGACCTCGCAGATTCCCTCCTCGTCCGAGTTCACGGTGACGTAGATATAGCCGCAGCCGGTAGTCACCCGCTCCGTCACCCCCGAGGTCGTCTTGGCCCGCTTTCTGGGGCTGAGCACGGCGCTCTCGGCCTTCTTATCCGTCTTCCCGGTGGTAAGCACCTGCCCCTCGCGGCTGCCGTCACGGTAGATGGTTATCCCCTTGACCCCTTCCTCGTAAGCCAGCATGTAGACCCGAGCCACGTCCTCCGGGGTCGCCTCCCGGGGGAAGTTAACCGTCTTGGAGACGGCGTTGTGGGTGTGCCGCTGGAAGGCGGCCTGCATTTTGACGTGCCACTCGGGGGTTATCTCATGGGCGGTCACGAATACCCTTTTGACGCTGTCCGGCACCTCGTCCATCTCCTGAAGGCTGACCCCGTCCGCCAGCTTACGCATCATCTCTTCGGAGTAGCAGCCCTCCTTCCGGGCGACCTCCTCGAAATAGGGGTTCACCTCGATAAACTCGTCGCCGTCCAGGATATGGCGCTTGTAGCTCAGGGCAAAGAGGGGCTCAATGCCGCTGGAGCAGCCGGCGATGATACTTAATGTCCCCGTGGGGGCGATGGTGGTGCACGAGGCGTTCCTCATCCCAGGGGCACCGGGGGTGTCGTAGATGCTGCCCGTAAAGGCCGGGAAGGCCCCCCGCTCCCGGGCCAGCTCCTGCGAGACCTTAGCGGCTTCCTCGGTAACGAACTCCATAATCTCGCCCCCGACCTTCAGAGCCGCCTCGGAGTTGTAGGGGATACCCAGCCTGAGGAGCATGTCGGCAAAACCCATCACCCCGAGACCAATCTTGCGCGATTTCTTGGTCATCTCGTCAATCTGCTCTAGGGGATAGCGGTTAACCTCGATAACGTCGTCCAGAAAGCGTACCGCGGTCTTTATCGTCTCCGCCAGCCGGGGATAGTCAATCTCACCGGCCCCGTCCTCACCCTTCACCATCAGGGAGAGGTTGATGGAGCCCAGGTTACAGGACTCGTGGGGAAGTAATGGCTGCTCACCGCAGGGATTGGTACTCTCGATAGCGCCCAGATTGGGGGTCGGGTTATCCTGATTGATACGATCGATGAAGACAATGCCCGGGTCGCCCGTCTTCCAGGCCATATCCACCATCTTATCGAACACCTCTTTAGCGTTCTGCTTCCCGGCCACTTCTCCGGTGCGCGGGTTTATCAGGTCGTAGTCGGCGCCGGCCTTAACCGCCTCCATGAAGCCGCTGGTTATGGCCACGGAGATGTTGAAGTTGGTGAGCGCCGTAAGGTCGCTCTTAGAGGTGATAAATTTCATAATATCGGGGTGGGTGACACTGAGGATACCCATGTTGGCGCCGCGGCGCATGCCCCCCTGCTTGATGACATCGGTGGCAATATCAAAGGCGCGGATGAAGGAGACTGGGCCGCTGGCGACCCCCCCGGTAGAGCCCACCCGATCGCTCTCCGGCCGCAGGCGGGAGAAGGAGAAGCCGGTGCCACCGCCGCTCTTGTGTATCAGGGCGGTATTCTTAACGGCGTCGAAGATGGACTCCATGGAGTCCTCGACGGGGAGGACGAAGCAGGCGGAGAGCTGCCCCAGCTCGCGCCCGGCGTTCATCAAAGTCGGGGAATTGGGCAGGAACTCCAGGTCGGCCATCAGCCGGTAGAACTCATCTTCCTGCGTTTTAATGTCGGCCTTGGCATCGTAGGCAAGCTCGGCCGCGGCAATCGCCCCGGCCACCCGGCGGAACATATCCTCCGGCGCTTCCGTAACCTGACCCTGGGCATCCTTCTTGAGATACCTTCTCTCCAAAACGCGCCGGGCGTTTTCCGTCAGATCGACCTTACCATCAGTCTTCACCCTCGATTTAACCTTAGTAGTTTCCATTTTGGGCTTGACCTCCTCTCCCTGAGACATTTCTTCTTTGCTGGCCAGGATTTCCTCCACGATGGCCTGAATCTCGGCCGCAGTGGGCAGGCGCTTCTGCTGACGGCGGGAGCCGGTCACCAGCGCCTCCATACCGGGCAGGGGCCGTTCCGCTCCGGGCGGCGGCGTCTTTTCCAGACGCTCAATCACCTGAGCGGTAATCCGCTCCACTACCGCCCGGTCGGCTATACCCATCGACTCGGCGGCACTGAAGACCGCCCGCGCAATCTGGGTACGGCTGACCAGCCGCTTGCCATCCGATTCTTCCGGCTTTTTCATCGGCGCCGCCTCTGTCCACTCTTAGATAGCCCTACCGGCTCCTCGTCGGGAATCAGGGGTAGCTGGCTGGTGGGCGGCCCGAGCTCCGCCCCGTCGTCGAGCAGGGTGTCCACCTCCCGCTTCAGGTCGGTAATATCGGCGAAATCCCGATAGACGCTGGCGAAGCGGATAAAGGCAATGTGATCCAGCTTCTTGAGACCCGCCATGACCATATCCCCGATGACGCTGCTCGATATTTCGGACCTCCCCGACCGGTAAAGCCTGGCCTCGATATCATCCGCCAGCCGGTCGACGGCCCCCGTGGGCAGGGGACGCTTCTCACAGGCCTTACGGATACCGGAGAGCAGCTTCTCCTGGCTGAACTCCTCGCGCCGCCGGTCTTTCTTGATAACGAAGAGACCGACCGACTGCAGCCTCTCGTAGGTGGTAAAGCGCGCCCGGCAGTTGAGACACTGACGCCGGCGGCGGACGCCATCGTTCACGTCGCGGGAGTCAATTACCTTAGAATCGGCATAGCCACAGTAGGGACAGTTCACGCCTAAACTCCACACTATATTGTATAGCGAAGTTACACTAACACAAGATATAGTATTTGTCAAGGGCTTTGTATCAGAAGTGGCTTCTGTATCAAAAGTCGGGGAGTTGTATGAAAAGTCTATGTAACCAAGTTACTTGAATATGGGAGTGACTTTATATAATTTTCCATGAATCTCCAATCCGGATTCCCCCAGCCATCGGATGGCAACTTAATTGTCGATTTCTCTAGTCTTTCTTTCTTCCCTGTTACCCCGTAGGAAAACCTATACTTCTCTAACCTTAAGACAGCGGTCAGAAACATAGCGACGAATGGATTGAGCACTATATCTTTAAGATAAAGTGCATTCGCATTATCGGATACCCAGACCTTTTCTCTTTGATAGAATACCTCTCCTATTGACCCATAGCAGGCGAATGTGAGGCAATTTTCATCTGTGAAACCATTACCGATATAATTGTCAACCCCATTGTTTAAGGAAGAGGAACTAATATAAGGGGTGGAACCGTTAATTTGTTCATGTTTGGTCAGCCTCTTACCTTTCTTAACTTCAAAAACCTCGTTTAGGGTGAATTGCTTCCAAACATTGGTGTTCAGGTCTGGACGACTGTCATTCATCACTGGCAACGAGCTAGGAATGTCAGGTATGCTTATCTTGTCAATCCATGAAGGTATCTCTTCCAGCGAAGGAATACTTAAGTTTTGCAAAGTCTTATTTGCTTGGCGACCATAGCCAAATTTGTGCTTATTCGCTTTCAGGCATAAACAATAAAACAATAGTTGCTTGTCTGAAAGTTCAATTTTGGGTCTGAGATAGAAAAGGTCTCTACCGCTGTAGTATGGCTCTTTTTGCAGAAAGCTCTCCATTACGGAACTACTTCCACCTGCCACTGATATTGTGTTAGCCGGATTAGGATTAATACCAGGTACGAGTTTCACTTTGGCTACAACACCATTGTTCTTACCAGTACGGGCAATAAAGTTGACGCCTTGAGGGTCGGGCGTCTGGTGAACCAATTCAAGATTTACTCCATATAGGACATCGAAGTACTGGCTGAGCGGAATCATTTTTACTTCCTTAGAAACTCATAAATCATGTAATTTCTAACAACCTCGATGAAATCTTCTGGCTTCAGTTGTGAATAGTCGGTCTCCATGTAAGCCTCTACGCACCACTCATCACTGGCGATGACTTCACGCATCAAACTGTATCCTTTAATGACCTCTCTGTTACTGAACGTGTTTACCCATTCTTTTCTGGTTTGTTCCCACTTATTGAATTTGTCAATTCTGCCACGATTTTTTACTAGTACAAAATTATCATCTTTCCAAGATGCAAACCATGTCTTCTTCCCTTGAGGATGGGGTATATGGGCCGTGAAAACCATAATACAAGTTATGACTCCAACGTCTGAATCATGAAACAATTGTTCGGGCATGGACATGACGGCTTCAAGGGTATGTCTCCGCAGTAATTCTTGTTTAAGTTCTAACACTAGACCAGTTTGAGCAGTCGCGCAACTGAGTGGTATAAGGGCCACACATGTCCCATTAGGCTCAAGCATTTCTAAGTTGTTCAGTACATATTCGAGTTCCTCTTTGACCTCTTTGCCTATGCGCTCAGGTGGCTTATATGGTGGATTCAGCAACCCCACTGTTGGCTCGAATTCCTTGACGTCCTCAGTCATGGTAAAACAGTCACCAGGATAGATATTTGTCTTACCATCGCCGTGAACTATCATGTTTGAAACAGCTAACGCGTAAATGTCATCTTGAAATTCAATTCCCACTAACTGCTTGTTATAGATTGTTGCCAGCTTCCTAGAATCGCCCTTTGCATCATTTGCCATCTTCTTCATCGCACTGATAAGGAATCCGGCTGTGCCGCAACAATTGTCTATTACCACACTATCTTTTGTTACGCCTGCAACTTCGGCAAACAATTGGGTAACATGGGGAGGAGTCAGTACTATGCCAAGCGTTTTGTCATTGTTTGCATATCTAAGAAACTCAACGTAGAATTGGCCAATGGCATCATAATATTGATAAGTCTTCAAGAATGAGTTGATTTCACCATCGATGTCAGCCACCAGGGTTTCCAAGAATTCCTTGTCAGTTGATAAAGTAGTGTGAGTTTTGATGAAAGAGAAACGATAAGCAAGATTCTCAATTCGCTTCTTTGTTAGTTTAGCATAGGAGAGTTCTTCAACAATCGCTCCCACTATACTTTGGGCCAAATCTTGAGCCGTTTTATGCCCCTTGAAACCTTGCCTGAATGCCTTGTTCTGCAAAGCTATTAATATGCCACTAATTAGCAAGCTTCGTTCATCCTCTTTTATCTTCTTTGAGTACAACAAGGCATTCAGGTTCTTGAAATACTTAGCCAATGCCTTGAAGTCCTGATTGACTTTAGGGGGGCTTTGGGAGTACGATGCATAGTAATCTGAAAAGGAGAGGATTTTGTCCCCGTGAACTGAGGTCTTTTCGCCTGCTCCTTTTATCAGCAAGAAATGTGAAATCTTTGCCTTACTTAGTGTTTCACCGCTGACCCCGATGGTAAGTACATCGTATTGCTTAGCAAGATGGGCGCCATACAGCAATGCCCCATCCACAGCATATTCAGCATAGTGAGTTAAACCATCACTCTGGTGTTTTGACGTATCTGCCTTGCACTCGATGACTATGAGAAATCCGCTTAATTGATTGTTTCTTATGATGAATTCGGGATAACCAGCCCCATCGCCTTTCTTTGATGCATACTTCAGGAGTTTGTCAATGATGGGATTGTCACTCTTCTTCTCTTCCACTATTATGTTCGGGTTATCATAGTAACCTTGTTTTCTCAGCTCTTCCCTAACCAAGTTTTCTGTTTTAGCCTCATTAGCCATCTACGATTCTCCTAGAATATATCTTCTTCTTAGGGGGTTTTCGCTTAAACAGTTTATCTAAGGCATCTAGAACTGGCTGTAAATTGGCAGGAGACCTTTGATTTTGATTCCAAGATTCGACTGTACGCGGGGATTGCTTTAAAGCACGAGCGATATTGGCTAGAGTCCAGCCTCTTTCGACAAGTTCGGCTAATTTGGCTCGAACTTCATCACTCATTAACTCACAGTATAACACACGTTGTGTGTCATTGTCAATAGGAAATACAAAAATATTTTTCAAAAAATATCCCCAAATAACACAAAAATGTATTGACAACGCCCTACATTGTGTGTTATTGTAGATACAGAATAAGGTAATGAGGAGAACAAAAAGATGGATGCGAGACAGGAAAGAGGATTGGCAATAGCAGCGACAAGCAAAATTGAGAAGCACAGGCTGGGTTGGAGAGTCCCCTCCCAGTCCAGCAACGGGGTATACTTCGTGAACCTTGACCACGGCCATCCGTTCTGCACCTGCCCCGACTTCGAGAAGCGGGGGCTGCCATGCAAGCATATCCACGCAGTGGAATACGTTATCCAGAGGGAAACCAAGCCGGACGGCACTACTACCTACACGAAATCTATCAAGGTAACTTGCACCCAGGAGTGGGCGGCATACAACGAGGCGCAGACACACGAGCGGGAACGCTTTGTCGCTTTGCTCAAAGACCTGTGCGACGGCATTGGGCAGCCCGAATACAGGTTTGGCCGCCCACGTTTGCCTCTGGCCGATGTCGTGTTCGGGCTTGTGTTCAAGTCCTACTCCACGGTGTCGGGGCGGAGATTCGCCTCCGAATTGAAAGAGGCCCAGGAAGCGGGGCTTATCGCTAAAGCCGCCCACTACAACAGCGCCTTCCGCTATCTGGAAAACCCCGAACTGACGCCCCTGCTCAAGTCCCTTGTAGAGCAGAGCGCCAGCCCGCTAAAGGCGGTTGAAACGGATTTCGCTGTTGACTCCTCTGGATTCGCCACTTCGACATACAACCGATGGTATGACCATAAATACGGCAACCGCAGCAAGCAGGCGTTTGTCAAAACCCACGTCATGTGCGGGGTCAAGACCCATATCGTCACCAGCGTTGAGGCCACCGCCCGCGAGTCCGCCGACTCCCCCCAGCTTGTGCCCTTGCTGACCAAGACGGCTGAGACGTTCCCGATTAACGAGGTGTCGGCGGACAAAGCCTACTCCAGCCGCCGCAACCTCCACGCCATCGAAGCCATAGGCGGAACGGCCTACATTCCCTTCAAGGACAATGCCAAGGGAATGGGGAGCCGCACGACGGGATATGACGGCCTGTGGCACAGAATGTGGCACTACTACAACTTCAACAGGGAAGCCTTCTTGCAGCATTACCACAAGAGGTCTAACGTGGAATCAGCCTTCTCCATGATAAAGGCAAAGTTCGGCGCTTCGGTTCGCTCCAAGACTCCAACCGCCCAGGTCAACGAGGTTTTGTGCAAGGTTCTGTGCCATAACATCTGCGTCTTGATACAGTCTATATATGAATTGGGGCTTGAGCCTACTTTTTGGACTTTTGAGGCAAAAGAGCCGTTTGCCCCAAAAGTGCTTGAAAATTGAAACTTTTAGGGCAAAGCCGTTTGTCAATACCCCTTTCCCCCGATATAATTTAAGCGGCCGGAAGAAATTATAAAGTGAGCGAGGGGGTGAGATTATGCCGAGTCAAGCCGATGCAATCACCGTTAACCAGACCAGACTGCGCCTTCTTCAGGGGGACATCACCCGACAGGTAAGCGACGCCATCGTTAACGCCGCCAACTCCGGCCTCATGGGCGGGGGCGGCGTGGACGGCGCCATCCACCGAGCCGGCGGCCCCGCCATCCTCGAGGAGTGTAAGCAGATTGTCGCCCGGCAGGGAAGGCTGCCCACCGGCCAGGCGGTCATGACTACCGGGGGTAACCTCAAGGCGAAACACGTGATTCACACCGTGGGCCCTATCTGGCGCGGCGGGCACCAGGGCGAGCCGGAGCTCCTGGCCAGCGCCTACCGGGAGAGCCTGAAGCTGGCCGCCGAAAGCAACCTCGAAAGCCTCGCCTTCCCCTCGATAAGCACCGGCGTCTACGGCTATCCGGCAAGCGAGGCCGCCCGGGTGGCCATCGGCACCGTTATCGCCTTTCTCAGCCAGGGGAAGCCCCCCCTCAAAGAGGTGGCCTTCGTGCTCTTCGACAGTAGAACCTTCGCCGCTTACGCCGCCGCCCTCAGTACGGCCGCCGGGGAGACGGGGCTATCCTGAGCGCCGCCGGGTTATTGTCTTGGCGCTCAGTGCTGGGGTATAATTCTAAGCGAAACCGCACCCGATTACGGAATTAGAGGCCGATGACCCCAATCGAGCAGACCCGGGCGCAAAAGATAGCCAGGCGGCTGATACACCTCTTCTGCCAGGCACTCATCTTTCTGCTGACCCGCCGCGAGGTCAATGGACGGGACAACATTCCCGAAAACGGCCCCCTGCTGGTGGCTGCCAACCACATTAGCATGGCCGACCAGTACTTCATCGCCGTCAACATCAAGCGCCGCATGATGTATATGGCTAAAGAGGAGCTCTTCCGCCACCGGCCCATCAGCCTCCTGGTGCAGGCCTTCGGCGCCTTTCCGGTGCGCCGGGGCATCATGGACCGCCGGGCGCTGGACAAGGCAAACCAGGTCCTGGACAACGGGCTGGCGCTATTCATGTTCCCCGAGGGTACGAGGAGCAAGACCGCTCAATTGCAACCGGCCTACCCCGGCTCGGCGCTCATCGCCCTGGAAAACAATGTCCCCATCGTCCCCATCGGCGTTACCGGCCTGGAGAACGTGCCCAAGGGACCGCTGTGGTGGGTCTTTCACCGCCACCAGCTGACCGTCCGCATCAATATCGGCCGTCCCTTCTACCTCCCGGCCCAGGAGGGCAAGGCAAGCAAGGAGACGCTGCGCGAGATGGCCGACCTTATCATGGAGCATATCGCGGCGCTGCTACCTCCGAAATACCGGGGATACTACGCCCACAGAGTGAAGCCGGATGCCGTTAAAGATTGAAAAAGCCAAGCTCATCGGCTTCTGCTCCGGGGTGAGAAGGGCCCTCGACCTGGTGGAGAAGGCGGCCCGCGAGCACGGCGGGCTGGAAACACTGGGGGCTATCGTGCATAACCAGCCGGTACTGGACAGGCTGGCCGATATCGGGGTCAGCGTTGCCGGCAGCCCGGACGAGATAAAGGGCAAGCTGGTAGCCACCAGCGCTCACGGCCTGAACCCCCAGGTAGAGGAGGAGCTCCGGGCGCGCAACATAGCTATCATCGACACTACCTGCCCCTTCGTGCACCGGGCCCAGGTTGCGGCGCGAAGGCTGGCTAAGGCCGACTTCTTCGTCATCGTCTACGGCGACGCAGACCACCCGGAGGTAAGGGGCGTTCTGGGCTGGGCCGGAAGTAACAGCCTGGCCACCCGGGACGAGGGGGCGGTGAGTAGCCTCAAGCCACTGCCGTGCCGCCTTGGCATTCTCTCCCAGACGACTCAGGTGCCGGCCCACTTCAGCGAGTTCGCCCGGGGAATTATCAGGCACGCCTTAGGCAAAGACTCGGAGCTACGCATCGTGGATACCATCTGCCACGATATCAGGGAGCGCCAGGCAGAGGCCCTTAGGCTGGCCGGCCGGGCGGAGCTGATGCTGGTTATCGGCGGGCACAAGAGCGCCAACACCGGGCACCTCGCCCAGCTCTGCTCCGAGATAACCGAGACCCACCTTATCGAGACCGCCGCGGAGATTCAAGCGTCCTGGCTTAAAGGTAAGGGTCAGGTCGGGGTAGCTTCCGGGGCGTCCACGGCCGAGGAGACCATCGACGAGGTAGTCCGCCGGCTGGAGCTTATCGCCTAGCCCCCAAGGAGAGACAGGCCGCCTGCTTACCGGCAGTGCTGAATCTCGGCGCTGGGGAGCACGGCCACCTTGGCCCCATCCGGGTGAAAGCGCTCTAAGGCCCGCACCACGTCGGCCCAGTCGTGCATGAAGGAGACCTTCTCCGATTCCTCAACATAGGCCCGGCCGGCAAGGTCGGGGTACTCTGAGTAAACGATTACGTGATTAACATGGTCGGGAATCTTGGCCGCCAGGGGGATATTACCCCGGGTATTCCTGCCGAAGCAGCCCAGCAGGTAGTGGGTAACCTGACCGTCAGGCGCGTTGGCAATCAGGACGATGTCGCTACCCGGGAGGCGGGCCGCCTTGCAGGCGGTGTGCAGGCCGATCATGATTGACTCGTTAGCCTTGGCGTAGGTATTGGCGATGACGACGTTCTCGTCTTCCGGGCTGGGGGTGGCATAATGAAATTTGGCGGCGCTGACGGCAGCCTGGTAGGCCGGCTTCAGGGCCCCGGCGTAGACGGCGACCGCCTCGCCCCACATGTTGAGCAGGCAGTCTATCTTGATATCGAGACCGACCAGGGCCGACGCCTCTTCGACATTGAGCCGCAAGGGGTTATCGTCAAAGACCCCCATCCCGGTAAGCTGCTTATCGGGGTATTTCTCCCGGCAGACATACTCCTGACGGTGAAAGTGCTCGATGGTCTCCATGGAGCAGATGCCGGGCATGATAATCTTACCGCCGCCGCCGAAGCCGGTATTGGGGTGGGGGACTACCGAGCCGATGGCAATCTTGAGATCGCACTTCATTACCTCTCCATTAGCATAAACTTCCGTCCCGTAGCTGGTCGTGCCGGCGTAGGTGCACTTATTAAAGGGATTGTGATTATAGACCGGAAAGCGGGACATGACCTCCCGCCCCAGCTTCTTCTCCATCCAGGCCATATCCCAGGCGGTATGAGCCCCGGTGGCACAGATGAACTGGATGCGGCTATCGGGGATACCGGCCTGAGCCAGCTCTTCCAGAACGGAGGGTACCAGGCTATAGGTGCGGGTAACCCGGGTCAGGTCGTCGAAGATGATGACCACCTCTTTTTTGCCCCGGGCAAGCTCCCTTAAGGGCGGCGAACCGATGGGACTGGCGATAGCGGCCCTGATTTCCTCGGGCTTAAGGGCCGGTAAACCGGCCCCGGCAAAGCCATAGTACTTCGCCGACCAGCCGGCGGGGAGGGGTAACTCACACTCTCTAGCCCCATACCAGGCGAGATGCGGTAGCTTAATAGTAGACACATTTACCTCCCCTTTATACTTACTAGCCCCCGTTCCGGCGGCTGCCGGCACAGAAAAGCCGCATGGCGCGCTCGGCGATATCGCTGGTCAGGGCGGCCGCTTCTTTCTGCGACCGGCTAAGGCTAATCGGGCCGGGAGCAATACTGAAGACGGTATCGACACCCTGCTGGTAGACCGTCTGGTAGCCGGCACCAATCTCGCCGACGATGACGATAACCGGCACGCCGAACTCCTTGGCCCGGCGGGCAACCCCGACCGCCGTCTTACCGCAGGCCGTCTGGCCGTCGATTCTGCCCTCGCCGGTAAAGACCAGGCTGGCGTCCTTCAGGTGTTCGACCAGGCCGGTTGCCCGGATGACAATCTCCACGCCCGGCTGCGTCTTGACCTTGAGGAAGACCATCAGTCCTGCCCCCAGACCGCCGGCCGCCCCGGACCCGGGCACGTTCCGGATGTCAATACCAAGGTCTCGCTCAATAACATCGGCATAGCGCGACAGGGCGCTATCGAGCCGGGCGACCATCTCCCGGGTCGCCCCCTTCTGCGGGCCGTAGACCGCGGAAGCACCGCCGGGGCCGCACAGGGGATTATCCACATCGCAGGCTAAAAGGATGTCGCAATCAGCCAGTCGCGGGTCAAGGGCGGTAACGTCGATACGGGCCAGCTCCGCCAGGGCACCGCCGCCGAAGGCAATCTGCTTCCCCCCGGCGTCGAGCAGCTTAGCCCCCAAGGCCTGCGCCATACCGGCGCCGCCGTCGTTAGTGGCGCTGCCCCCGATGCCGATGATAAACTTGCGGCAGCCCTTATCCAGGGCGTGGCGAATAAGCTCCCCGGTGCCGTAGGTGGTCGCCAGTAAGGGGTTACGCTTCTCGGGGGGCACCAGGCCGAGGCCGGAAGCCGCCGCCATCTCGATAACGGCGGTAGCACCGTCGCCCAAAAATCCCCAGTGGGCAACCACGCTCTCCCCCATGGGGCCGGTTACCGCCGCGGCCACCAGACTACCACCGCGGGCGTCAACCAAAGCCTGGGTAGTACCCTCGCCACCATCGGCCATGGGTACGAGACTGGTTACCACCTCAGGCAGGGCACGCCTAATCCCCTGGTCAATAGCCTGAGATACCTGAAGCGCACTAAGGTTCCCCTTAAAACCCTGAGGGGCGATAACAACCTTCAAAACAAATACTTCCCATCACATAGAACGAGGCCCGCTTCCCCGAACCCCGAGGCTTAAGGAACGAGCCCGACTTAAGCCGACTTTATTACGAGACAGGTTACCGTTCGGCCGATACCCGGAATCGGATGAATCTTGCCGGTAATCAGGTCGCCGATTTCGTTAAGGCTTTCCCCTTCAACCACGGCAATAATGTCATAGGGCCCGGTCACCGTGTCAACCGAATGCACCCCATCCAGCTTACCTAAAAGAGACACCACCTCCTTATTCTTCCCCACCGCCGTTTCAATGAGAATAAACGCCTTTGCTGCCACTTAACTCACCTCCATCAAGCTGGCTCCCGTACCATAATTATCTCACCGGCGACCTATCTCTGGCTAGTTAATAAATCCCGGATAAGCCTATTATAACCCCTACGTCCCCAGTGTCAACATTTCCGTCGCTAAAAAAGCTGTTTCCCCGGATACTTTGACAGCGCTCCGCCCGTCGCCTATAATTAGGCCAACTAAAACTACCGAAGGACAGCCATCTTGGCGGAAAAGAATAAAGCGGAGACGATAACTCAGCGACCGAAGCTGGACACCGAGGACATCAAGCGCCGCCTCGACATGATGGACCAGCGCCTGGATAATATCGACTCAATAGTCAGTGCCGTCGTCGAGCGGGTCATGAGCCAGCCGATAGCCATCAACATAACCTGTCCCTACTGCGGGAAAAACGTTGAAATCTCCGTAATAGGCAGCCAAAAACCGGGAAAGAAGTGACCAGCGGTAAGTCTCAGCCAACCAGACTGATACCGGTTACGCCGGAGACAGATAACTTTCCCCTGCTGAGAGAGCCGGGAGCCGGTGCCTACCCGAAAGAGCTTCTTACAGACGCTCGGGCAGCCCGTTTTCACGAGCCGGGTAGCGCCTGCCCGCCCCGCCAACGGCAAAAAATATTTGACTTCAAGAAAGAAATCATTATAGAATGACCCGGTTCTACGTATTCTATGTACCGAGAGCCGAAGGAGCCGAAGTTGAAAGCACTTTTAGTCTATCCGCAGTATCCAGATACCTTCTGGAGCTTTAAGCATGCCTTAAAACTATCCCGTAAGCAGGCGCTCAATACTCCTCTGGGCCCGATTACCGTAGCCGCCCTGCTCCCCGCCGACTGGGAGAAGAAATTCGTCGACCTGAACGTAGATAAACTGAAGGACAAGGATATAAAGTGGGCCGATTACGTCTTTGTCAGCGCCATGGTAGTACAGCAGAAATCGACCATGGAGGTTATCCAGCGCTGCAAAAAACTAAACACCAAGGTAGTGGCCGGGGGGCCGCTCTTCACCAC
>JAFGFP010000037.1 GCA_016931015.1 Dehalococcoidales bacterium | reverse complement strand
CCATGCCCTAAGACTCGAAATAGGTAAGTCCCTTAATCTCTGTCTGTCTTGCTCGATTTTATCAGTTGTTATCTCGCTGTTAAACTGTGCAGCCAAGTCATCGTATCTACCTAACAAGAGTAAGCGTTTCTTAAATTTTCGACGTGAGAAGATGTCCTTGTTTTGCTCTATAAAATCTAAGAAATTTTGCATGTGAAGATGCTTTACCTTCTCCTTCTTATCAAAGAAACGATTAAGAAGTGTCAGTGCCGAAACAACATGGGCTTTTATAGTTAAGCCCCAAAAAGAAGGTGTTTGGTTCAGTTCTCTTAGATAATCGCCCCGAAGCTCTCTGATATACTCGACTACTCTAAAATGCCAATAAGCTGCATTTAGTTCACTTCTGAGTTTGTTGTGATACCTTAAAAACTCTTCTTCAGCTGAAGGCCTCTTATTTGAAATTGGCATCTTAAGTATTTATAGTATTATATTGGTTCACAGTCAATACTCTATTGCCATCCTCCTAAAACACAAAGGGGCAAAGAGTAACTCTCTGCCCCTTTATCATAGGTCTAAGGCTTACGAGAAGCCATAGAACCCCACTTTAGGGTATTAATTATAGCAGTATGTTATCGATAAGTCTAGTACCGCCGATTTTTACGGCCAGCGAGACCAGGGCCGGCGGCTCAACTATATCCAGCTCGTCCAGGGTCTCCGCATGGGCGATGGAGACATAATCAATACGAGCCAGCGGCTCTTTTTGAATCATCCGGGCCATCTCCCGCCTGATTTTCCCGGCGTCCTTTTCCCCATCATCCCAGAGCCTGCGCCCCAGGGTCAGGGCCCGATAGAGGACTAAGGCCGCCCGGCGCTCGTCGGGGTTAAGATAGCGGTTACGGCTGCTCATGGCCAGCCCGTCGGGCTCGCGCACTATAGGCAGGGTCACGATTTCCAGGTTCATGTCGAGCTCGGCGACCATCTTTTTGATGACCGCCGCCTGCTGCGTGTCCTTCTGCCCGAAGTAGGCCCGGGTCGGCTGGACGATGTTAAAGAGCTTGTTACAGACCGTGGCTACCCCCCGGAAGTGCCCGGGACGGCTGGCCCCCTCGAGCCGCTCGGCCAGCCCGCCGATTTCCACCCAGGAATTGAACTGCGGTGGGTACATCTCGTCCGCCTTGGGCACAAAGACAACGTCAACCGCCTCTTTCTCCAGCAGGGCCATGTCGGCCTTGGTATCACGAGGATAACGTTTAAAATCCTCTCGGGGGCCGAACTGGGTCGGATTGACGAAGATGCTGACCACCAGCGAAGGGTTTTCCTCTCTGGCTCTTCGCACCAGAGACAGGTGACCTTCATGGAGGCTGCCCATGGTCGGCACCAGGCCCACCGGTTCGAAGAGCTCCCGCCTCAGCCTTTTCAGGTCGGCTATCCGGGTAATAACCTTCATCGGGGTGTCGCTACTCTTTCAGTGCCTCAAGCACGCTTTCGTCCATGGAGAAGCTATGTGCCTCGGTGGGAAAACGGCCGTCTCTCACCTCTGTGCCGTACGCAATAACCGCCGCCCGAATCTCATCCGCCAGCTTGGCGTACTGCTTGGCGTGCTTGGGCACGAAGTCGGTGAAGAGCCCTAAGATGTCGCTTACCACCTGAACCTGACCGTCGCAGCCGTTACCGGCCCCGATGCCGATGGTGGGGATAGATATCCGCCGCGTGATGAGGGCTGCCAGGGGGGTGGGCACCGTCTCTATAACCACGGCGAAGGCGCCCGCCTGCTCCAGGGCCTTAGCATCCTCGAGCAGCCTCTTAGCCGCCGCTTCGGTTCTGCCCTGCACCTTATAGCCCCCGAGCTGGTTAATCGACTGCGGGGTAAGGCCGATATGACCCATCACCGGTATGCCGCAGTCAACGACAGCCTTTACCGTCTCGGCCACGGTCACGCCCCCTTCCAGCTTGACCGCCTGAGCGCCCGCCTCCTGAATAAAGCGAGCCGCATTACGCAGGGCATCGGCGGTGCTGGTGTGATAGGTCATAAAGGGCATGTCACCAACCACCAGGGCATTCTTAGTGCCCCGGACCACCGCCTTGGTGTGGTGCAGCATTTCGTCGATGGTTACCGATACGGTCGATTCGTAGCCCAGCACGACCATAGCCAGGCTGTCACCCACCAGAATCATGGGGATACCCGCCTCGTCAACTATCTTCGCCATGGCGTAGTCGTAGGCGGTAATCATGGCGATTTTCTCGCCCTTTTGCTTCATCTCCCGTATCTTGCTTATCGAAGTCCGCATCGGGTTCTCCTTTACAGCGGCAGCGCTCCGGCCGGCCACTTGGTGCTAACGATGGCATTATTAGCATCAACGTATACCAACCGGGGCAGGAAGTCAGGGGCTTCGTCATCGGCGACCGGGCAGTAGCTAAGGATGATTATAATGTCGCCCTTGGCCGCCAGCCGGGCGGCAGCCCCGTTAATACAAATCTCACCGGTTCGCTCACCCTTGATGGCATAGGTGGTAAAGCGGGTGCCGTTATTGAGGTTGAGCACCTGCACCTGCTCGTAGGGCAGGATATCGGCGGCCTGCATCAGGGTTTCGTCGATGGTAATACTGCCCTCGTAATCGAGACTAACGGTGCTCACCCGGGCGCGGTGGATTTTACTCTTGAGCATTGTTCTCATAAGTTCCTCCCGAATAACGGCTGGCTATTGCTTGAGAGCCGCCTCCAGCTCTTTCGCCTGACTCTCATTTATTTTACCCTTGGCGAGAGCGATGGGGATGGTCTTAAGACCGAGCTCCCGGTAGCTACTCAGCGTGTCCGGGGACACCCTTTCTAAGGCTGCAAGGTGCTTCTTTATGGTGCCGCTATCGCCCCGGGCGATGGGCCCGGTAAGACACTGCGGCAGCCCGACAGCCTCCAGGTTACGGACGGTGCCCCGTATCAGGGGCAGCAGCGCCTCGGTAGCCTCTTTCTGGGAGACGCCGAAGCTCTGCCACAGGTCGGTGGCCATCTTGACCAGGGTTATCAGGTAGTTACAGGCGATAACCGCCGCCGCGTGATAGACGGCCCTATCGCCCGCCGCTATCTTAATCCAGCGCCCACCGAGAGCGTGGGCCATCTCCTGGAGCACGCCGAGCAGGGGGGCTTCCGCCTCCAGGGTAAAGGTCGAGCCGGGCAGGTTTGCCACCGCCTGCTCACTATCGGCGAAGGTCTGCAGGGGATGAAAGACACCGACGCAGGCTCCCGCCTTGCGGGCCGGCTCCAGGATATCCGTTGAATCGGCGCCGCTACAGTGTACAACCATCTGCCCCTCGCGCCACTTAACCTGAGCGGCCACGGGAGCGATAGCATCGTCGGGGGTGGTGATAAAGATAAGCTCGGCAGCGCCGGCTACCTCCTGATTGCTGGTAACCGCCGAGCAGCCGCCTACCGCCTGGGCCAGCTTCTTCGCCGAGGTATGATGCCGACTAGACGCGGCCACCACGGGATAGCCCCGCTGGCTCAACTTAAGAGCCAGGGCGCTCCCGATAGTACCGGCTCCGATAAATCCCAACTTGAGCATGTTACCTCTCGCTAGGGCAGCCCAAGAAAATACCTTCCCCACTTCCCGCAGAGAAGGTATTTGAAAGACTAGCTTTGGTTTTCCGTCGTCTCGGTCGTACTCGATCCAAGCGACTAACGCTTTTTGTCATCTCAGCCCAGGCTCACCGCCATAACGGTCGATGGCACATATTTTTTCCGGTTTGAGTATAGAAGATGACCGGGATATAAGTCAAATAAAGCGGCCGGTCGCTACTTCCCGCCATCCAGCTTAGCCAGGCACTTCTCGGCCAGACCACCGAAAACTGGAATCCGGTACGGCCGCTCGTGGTAGGCCTTATACATACCGACGCCCCACAGCACCCACCACAGGACGTAGAAGATTATAAAAACAGCCGTGGCGGCGATAACCTGAGGTCCCCAGAATCCAAAACCCCAACCCAGCCCCCATAATCCAAGCCCAAAGCCACCAACGTTTAAAGCGATACCCCAGATAATATTGATAATACCGAAGGTAACCAATGCCTGCATGGCGTGGAAACGAATCACTTTGTTCTTCTTTTCGATGACCAGGAAGACGATGCCGGTCACCCAGAAACCAAGATAACATAATAGCCCGGCGGTTTTCGGTTTTAGACTCATGGCTAAATCTCCTTTTGCTTTCTACTTTTTCTTCTTCCACCTTATGCCATGCCTCAAATCGGGCATCCGGTGGATTCACTGGCTTATATTAGCCTGCCAGCGGCAGACTGTCAATACCCGCCACGCTCCGGGAGGAAACAAGTTACCGCCCCGGACCCGAAAACCCTAGACCGTCTCCAAGAGCAGGCCGCTAGTATCCGCTATCTCCCGCCCCAAATCAGCTACCGCCACGGCTCTTAGCGGCATGTAGGCCCGCGAGGTAAATATCGTCAGGCAGCGGCGGTCATACATTACCCGAGGTGCGGACGGCTGGTGTGACCTTACCAAAACCTGCTTCCCCAACCGCTCCATAACGCCGCTGAAATAACCCCTGCCGAACTGCGGCCTGCCCGTGAAGGCATCCAGCCCCAGATAGCCGCCGTCAATTTCCTGCCAGTCCCCCCAGACCACCTGTCTCCAGTGCTCGTCACCGGGCTGAATCCGGTTAACATCGGAAAGGGTAATCACATCGGGTAAGGCCCCGTGCAAAGCCAGCGCGCTACCCACCGAGACCGCCAGGGGCAGCCGGAGTAACGTCTGCTCATATAGCCCGGCTAGCTCCGCATCGAGACCTTCCCAGAAGTCGGCCGGGCAGAACCGCATAACACCATACCCCTCGTGATTTCCTTGGAGCAGAAACAGGCTGTCCGGATAAGCCAGTTTGAGGCACAAGAGGTAATCAAGGTTCGCTTTTGAGTCCGGGCCCCGGTCGACGTAGTCCCCGAGAAAGACGAGCTTTCGGTCATCGCCGAGGTATCTTGCAACTACGATCCGGGTAGCCTCAAAATCACCGTGAGTGTCCCCGATAAAGACGACCCTGCCCTCGGCAGTAAGTTCCAGTAGATTTGGTTCCCCATCGAAAAGCACCCGAGCCCGTTCCAGCAATTGCCGGGTCTCCTGGGGAGTAAGTTCGGAAACACGGTCGGGGTCGAGCAATATCCGCTTCATTTTGTCGCTAGGCATAGCAACCCTAGCCGGGCAGCACCGGGCAGTAAGACCGGAACCACAGGTCACCCCTGGCGCATAACCAGGGCAACCGCATGGGCTCTATCGTTGGCATTCAGCTTACGCAGGATGGCACTGACATGACTCTTAACCGTCTGCTCGCTAATCTCCAGCTTGTTAGCGATTTCCTTATTGGTATTACCCTCGGCGATGTAGGTAAGAATCTGCGTCTCCCGACGGGTAAGCGGGGCAATCACCTCTTCCAGGGGCTTTCCCAGGGACGACAGCTCCTCGAACTGCTCCAGCACCCGCCGGGCGACCATAGGCCTGGTCTCGAGGCTCTCGTTAATGGGATACTCGCCGCTGAAGGTACGCTTGATGGTGTCGACCAGGGTGTCCGCGCGGACGTTCTTGCTCAAGCAGGCCGCGGCCGCGGTC
Source organism: Dehalococcoidales bacterium (assembly GCA_016931015.1). GTDB lineage: Bacteria > Chloroflexota > Dehalococcoidia > Dehalococcoidales > UBA5760 > UBA5760. The sequence continues at coordinate 1,105 of JAFGFP010000037.1, read as the reverse complement.
TTGATAGTCTCGAAAAGCACCTCGTCGCTCGGGTCGGAGCTCAGCAGTATTACCCTGATGTAGGGATAGCACTTGGCAATCTCCCGGGCCAGGGAGAGTCCGTTCTGGGTACGAAGATTCGAGCCCAATATGACGACATCGGGAGAGCTAGCCTCAATCGTCTCCATCAGCGGTTCCTGAGCCGGGTCGCAGTCCACCACCTCAAAATCAGATCGCTGCGATAGTACCTGGTTCAAACCAAGTCTGAAAAAGGTTTCTTCGTCAACTACCATCACCTTAATCATCGGAAGTCCCCCCTCGCAGTAGCACCTTCTAATTACCAAAACCTAAACTAAAGTCACCATATCGTCGGGCTTGATTTTAGACCGGCGAGACGGCTTTGTCAACACTCCCGGTCCGAGACCCGCTCGCCAGGCTAGGGGACAGCGAGCTGACTTTACATAAAGATTAGGGCGGCCAAAATTTTCTTAATTCCAAACCGAGCTTAATGGTCAGTTAAACATAGGAAAGTTAATCTTGACCCACCCATTAGGGGGAGATATAATTTCTGGTTAAGAGCCATGATAACAGCGGTATCAAAAGGAAAGCTAGCGATTATACTGGCCCTGGTCTTTATCGTACTCAATATAGTCGATATTCTGCTGACCTGGCAGGCGCTACCGTTGGGGGCCAGTGAAATGAACTTCTTTATGAAGGACGTCCTGGCTCTCGGCTTTGTCCCGTCCATCGCCTTCAAACTGGGTATCTCCTCGGGCATTGCCGCGCTTATGCTCTACCGGGGACAGTTCAGACTCCTTATCGTCGGGGTCTGTCTCATTGGCTTCGTCTGTCTCTGGAACTCGCACATCATATCAGGGCTGTCGTAACGAATTAAGACCGGGAGTATCTTAATCTCACTATCCGCAAGCAGTCTCACCCCACTAGACCCGCCTCCTAACGGAACTCCGAACAACTATCCCGGAAGCAGCGCATGCCTCGCAGGAGAGTCCTGGGGCGGTCCGGAGTTGACACTCAAGCCTGCCAGAAGCTACAATAACCCCTGTGCCGAGGTAGCTCAGTTGGTAGAGCAGCGGACTGAAAATCCGCGTGTCCTCAGTTCGATTCT